>CAYGRH010000095.1:0-10268 GCA_964352165.1 uncultured Hyphomicrobiaceae bacterium
CGCCATGTCGGGGCTGACGGAGCGCGGCGCCAACCTTGAAACATTGATCGGTAACGTGGCAAACGCCGCAAGGCTCGCCCAGTCGCACGGTGTCGAAATCCTGATCGAACCGATCAACACGTTCGACATGCCGGGATATTTTCTTACGACGATGCAGCAGGCGCGCGACGTCATCGAGGCTGTCGGCCACGAAAACGTCGGCCTCCAGTTCGACTGCTACCACCGCCAGCGCATGGAAGGCGGCGTAGCCGAAGCGATTGCCGAGAACGTCGACATCACACGCCACTACCAGATCGCAAGCCCTCCCGACCGCGGCGAACCCGATGCAGGCGAGCTTGACTTCGTCGAACTGCTCGCGGCAATCGACAGCACCGGTTACGGCGGCTGGGTCGGCTGCGAATACCGTCCGCGCGGCGACACGGTGGCCGGGCTCTCTTGGGTGAAAAAGTTGGGCCTCGATCTCCGCTAGCGCATTAGCCAACAGCACCCTCAGACGAAAAACGCCGCCGGGATTTCTCCAGGCGGCGTTTTCATTTGGATGACCGACGTGACTGCCGGAGTGACTGCCGAAGTGCTCGGCAAAGAGCGATCAGTTGGTCGAAGATTCACCGCGTTCGCGGCACTTGAAGTTCAGTTTGACCCAGGGCGTATCGAGCTTGCAGTCGCCATTTTCGCTCCGGGTGAAAATATTGTCGATGTTGATACCGCCAAGATCCAGGCTACCTAGGTCGATGCCGCGGCGTTCACCGTCGGAATTATCCTCAGAATCGCGGTTGTTGTTTGCATCGTCGTTGCGCGGCTCATCGACCGGGTCTGCGCGCGCCTCCCGGCGCGGTTCGTTGTCACCACGAACATCCCGGTCGCTTCTAGGCTCGACTTCCGCGCGTTCCACACGGTTGGTCGGCTGTTCCTGACGCGAGTTGACTTGCTGGTCGCGGGTATCGACTGGCGAAGGCTCGCTGCGGGTTGCGATCTGTTCGCTGGAATTCGCAGGCGCATCGCCGCAACGTTTTAGATCGGCCGGCGCACGGTTCCAGATCAGCGTTTTCGAGAACATCTTGATCCCGGCATAGCCTTTGACCCGCAGCTTGTCTTCCGACAACAGCTTGAGTTCCACGTCGTAGCGCTTCTTGCGCTCAGGGCTGTAGACCCAGCCGTTGTCCCAGATGTTTGACCCGACCTTCCTCACGTTGCCGAGGATCTTGCGGCCGCAGCCGTTCGCATCTTTGGGATCGTTGACCCAAACGACTTCGCCGCAGAGCTTGCCGTCACAGTCCGTAATCTCGATGGCGCCGCGACCCGTGTCGTTCATCCAGACGCCCAGAGGCGAGGAATTGGCGCTGGCGGGCACGCTCAGTGCGGCAAGTGCTGCAGCCCCGATGATGCCCGAAAACGCGAATGACTTGTGAGCGCTGCGGTTGCGAGCGGAAACGGAAACGATTGACATGGCACTTTGCTCCTTGGATGCGTGCTGCCGGGCGCTTGTTTTTTCGACCGGCTGGCCGCGCAATGATTGATCTCAGTTGCCGCTTGTTTAGCCGAACCCTGCCACCGCGCGCTGTTCTCCAGGGAACAGGGTTCGAATGAATGTAGCGCAAACGATCCTTGCCGATTGAAGCCCGGCTGATCCGATCCCCGCCAGGCCGACGCCATACAACCTTGAAGCACGCCACCGGACAAGCCCTCCCGAGCTGTACCGTTAAGCCGGAAGGCCCAGAACGGGTAGGATTCGGCTTCGGGAAATAATCCCGGCAGCCTGGGCAAAACTTCCCGCGAAATTTCGGGAGTTGCTCCAAGATCCCAGAAAATGAAGCAATTTCACAACACTCCGAGAACGTTACATCCGTGGCGTGGGCTTATCGGTTCAATCAATCCCCTGTGTCGATTATGAGAATTACGCAACAAACCGAACCGAAGCGATCGACGCGATCCGTTCCTGGCAGGCCTCCCTCCATTACGCCGCAGATCGACTGAAAAACAAAAACAGGGTGTGAGATGAACAATCTTCGATACGGAACCAGTGCGCTGGCCATGGCTGCGGTTGCAATTTCGGTCTCCGTCTCGGCGGCTAACGGCCAGGAAGTGCTTGCACCTATTGATGTCACAGCCATCGCGCCCGGCGGCGGAGCTGAGATCCCTGTCGACAAGTATCCAGGCGGCTTGAGCTCGATTACGTCAGAAGAGATCCAGAAGGCTGGCTCGAACAATGTTCAGGATGTGCTGCAGAAAAAGGTTCCAGGCGTCACGCTGATCGACGCTGCCGGGAACAATCTGCGGTCCCAGCTCGATTATCGCGGTTTCGGCGCGGGCTCGATCACCGGCTTCCCGCAGGGCATCGCGGTCTACCAGAATGGCGTGCGCATCAACGAAGTGTTCGGCGACGTCCTCAACTGGGACCTCATTCCGTCGAATGCGATTGACAGCCTCTCCATCCAATCGGGCAACCCGATCTACGGCTTGAATGCCATCGGCGGCGGTGCGAACGTCCGAATGAAGGACGGGTTCACGTTCCAGGGCGTAGAAATCGATGCCATGGCCGGCTCATATGGCCGTCGTCAGATCTCCACGCAGATCGGCATCGAGAGCGGGCCTTGGGCATTCTACTTTGCCGGTGAGAAAATCGACGAGACCGGCTGGCGCGATTTCTCGCCTGCCGACGTTCAACGCATGTACGCCGACCTCGGCGCGAAAGGCTCTAAGGTCGAGGCTCACTTCAACCTGACCTGGGCCGATAGCTCTGCAGGCGTCGTCGCAGCCAGCCCCGAAGAACTGCTCGACGTCGGCTACGCCAGAACATTTACTTCACCTCAAGATACCGAACTTGAAGTTCTGATGCCCTCGTTCAATGCAACGGTCGATGTTACGGACACCTTCAAGATGTCTGGTCTTGCCTACTACCGTCGCTACAAGTCGTCCGTCGTCGACGGCAACGTGCTTGAAGGTGAGGAATGCGGAGAGGTTGCAGACGAAGCCGTTGCCGATGGCCTGTTTCCTGACCAGTTAACCGCTCTCAACGGCCTCGATGCTGATGCTGTTTGTTCCGAAGAGATCGAGGACGGTCAGCTTCAGGCGCTGTCCGGTAGCAATGGGGTTCCGATCGACGGCGATGATTTCGAAGAGCCCTTCGGCGTCATCGACCGTATCAACCAGAAGGCCGAGAGCTTCGGTTTTAATCTCCAGGGCGTCGAAAAGTCTGACGTGTTCGGCTTCAAGAACCAGATCGTTGTCGGCACGAGCTATGACCGCGGCAACGTGCGCTACGGCACGTCATCCGAGTTCGGCGAGATCGGTCGCCGTTACGTCGTCAAGGGATCCGGGATCATCCTTGATGAGCCCGATGACTTCACCGGGCGCAACGTCGATGTCGATACCGAGTACTTCGGCCTCTACTTCACTGATACGCTCGACCTGACTGACAAACTCGCGCTCACCTTCGGCGGCCGCTATAACTATGCAACGGTCGATCTTGTCGATCTCACTGGCGAGTTCGAAGGCATCACCTCAAGCCACACTTTCGAGCGCTTCAACCCCAACGTCGGGGCAACCTACAAATTCTCCGAAGGCCTCTCGGTCTATGGCGGCTACTCGGAAGCAAACCGCGCGCCCACGCCGGCTGAACTGGCCTGCGCCAATCCGGACAACCCGTGCCCGATTGAAAGCTTCCTGACAGACGACCCGCCGCTCGATCAGGTCGTGTCGAAAACCTTCGAGATCGGCGCACGCGGTATGCTCACTTCGTTCGGCGCATCGGCGACGCAGACGCTGAACTGGACTGTCGGCCTTTTCCGCACGCTGAACCAGGACGACATCCAGTTCGTCTCCTCAAACCGGACCGGCCGTGGCTTCTTCCTCAATGCCGGCGATACGCTTCGCCAGGGCGTCGAAGTCGGCCTCGATTACAACAACGGCCCGCTGACGGTCTACGGCGGCTATAGCTACATCAAGGCGACATACGAGTCTGAAAACGAATTCCAGTCGCCAGCCAACCCTTTGGCAGTCCCCTGTTCGGCTGATCCCGATACCGGCTGCGTGAACGTCTCCGAAGGCGATAACCTGCCGAATATCCCGAACCACCGCTTCAAGGCCGGGTTTGACTACTTCGTCACCCCGCAGTGGAAGGTCGGGGCCGATGTCATCGGCGCATCCGGGCAGTATCTCCTCGGCGACCAGGCCAATCAGCTTGCCAAGACTGACAGCTACGCCCGTGTCGACATGCACACCTCCTACGATGTCACGGAAAACATTCAGTTCTACGGCTTCGTGAACAACGTCTTTGACTCGCGCTACGGTTTGTTCGGCACGCTGTTTGAAGCCGACGAAGCTCCAGCCGGTCCAGCCGGCCTGAACGAATTCAACAATCCGCGCTCAATCGTGCCATCCCAGCCGGTCTCGGCATATGGCGGCATGAAGGTCCGGTTCTGATTGCAAAAGACGACCGCGGGCGCACAATCTGCGCCCGCGGTTCATTCAGACGATACGTCGGATGTATGGATAAGCCGACAACCCTAGCGGCCGGGCTGGCAAGCCCCGGAAACCAAGTTTCAAGAGGAGACGACAACCTTCCGCCTAGCCGTCCGCTATAGTGACCCCATATGTCCGGCACCCAAAACAGCGGAAGGTAGGCCAGCGTTGTCCCTGCGTCTGTCCCTCATACTCGGCATCTTCGCCCTGGTCCTTGCGACGTTCATCCTCGGGGCGGCAATGATCTATGCAAACGCGGTAGGGAAGGTCGAAACCGAAATGTCCGCTGCTGTAGACGTTGGCGGTCGCATGATGAAGCGCGCGGTCGCCAATATCGGCGCACCCTACAGCGGTCGCGAAGTGCTCGAACGACTGGTTTCAAACTTCGACGGTGATCGCCACCTGCAGGCCGTCGTGTTTGGAGAGCACGGTTCGGTGCAGTTCTCCTCAACCCCCGCCGAGCCGAAGGAGCCAGCCCCGGAATGGTTCGTACGTTTCATAGACGTGCCCAGAAAATCGCAGTCCGTCGAGCTGCCACCTGCGTTCTCGGGCGTCGGTTCCCTCGTCATCCAATCCACGCCGCGCAACGAAATCAGCGAAGTCTGGGAGGACGCAACCAAGCTTTTCTTCACGCTCGGACTTTTGGGTCTCACGATCCTGACAATGGTCTACCTTCATGTCACCCGCGCACTAAAGCCGCTGGGCGGGTTGGCCCAGGCGCTATCCAAAGTCGGTGATACCAAGAGCAGCCTGGCCCGCATTCCCGAACAAGGCCCGAGCGAACTCATGGCCGTATGCCGGGGGTTCAACGACATGCTTGACCGGTTGGACCGCGCCGAAACCCAGAACAGGCGGCTGAACCAGCAGCTTGAGGAGGTGCAGGAGGAAGAACGCGCCGAACTCGCGCGCGATCTACACGACGAAATCGGTCCGTTGCTGTTCGCCGTCGACGTCGATGCCGCAGCCATCGAACGCCAGGCCGGGCGCGATGATGATCCGGTTCTGAAGGAAAAAATCACAGGCATTCGCGAAGGCGTGGCCCGCCTGCGCGGCGGCGTGAAGGAGTTGCTTGGCAGGTTGCGTCCAGCCGTTCTCATCGATCTCGGCCTCAGTTACGCGATCCACAATCAGGTCGCTTTTTGGCGCGGCAGACATCCCGAACTGACGATCAAAACCGAGCTGATGAATGAAGATTTCGGCGAACGGTTCAACGCCGTCATCTATCGTATCGTCCAGGAAGGGTTGTCGAACGCGGTGCGTCACGGCAAGCCAAGCAACATCGAGGTGATCGTTCAGCCCTCGCCGGATGCGAAGGAGATCGACGTGATCGTACGCGACGACGGCAGCGGGCTTGACCCCGCCATCGGCTTCGGGTTCGGACTGTCCGGCATGGCAGAGCGCGTTGCAGCGCTTGGCGGCTCGCTGAATGTCGGGGCGTCAAAGGAAACAGCAACCGGCGTTGAAATCCATGCGCGCCTTCCCTTGTCCGCGTCCGTCGATTTGAAAATGAAACGTCCCGAAGAAATGATGGCAGACACATGAAGCTCTTATTGGTCGACGATCACGCCGTGGTCCGGGAAGGTGTTCGCCGCCTGCTTTCGGACCTGCCCGATGCTGAAATTCTGGAAGCTGAGGACGGCAACAGCGCTATTCAGATCTATCGGGCCGAGAAGCCCGACCTCGTTGTGCTCGACCTCAATCTGGACGGCATTTCCGGCCTGGAGCTATTGCGGCGGCTGTTGATCGAAGATCGCTCGGCAAAGATTGTCGTCTTTTCCATGCACTCCGAGCCGGTCTATGCAGCCCGCGCTCTCAAGCTCGGCGCGCGCGGATACGTCAGTAAATCCGCAGGCGCAGACGAACTCGTCACAGCCGTTGAGCGCGTCGCCCAGGGCGGCAGTTACATCGAGCGTGAATTGAGTACGGATCTGGCGGTCGGGATGTATTCCGGCGATGATCCGCTGACCAATCTTACCGCGCGCGAAGTCGATATTCTGCGCCTGCTGGGCGAGGGCAAAAGCCTCACGCAGATCGCGGCGGCCTCCGGCGTTTCCTATAAAACGGTCGCCAATTCGTGCAGCCTGATGAAGGGTAAGCTGGGCGTCGAGCGCACCGCCGACCTCATCCGCATGTCGATCGAATTATTCCAACGCTAACGCCTCAGTGTCGGAGATCAGGGCGCAACGCTTCATTGAAAACGCGCGGTTGAGTTTGCCCGGATTAACCAAACGCATTTCACGGCCGTGCCACACGATCCACGCCCGCAATGAATAAGCACCTGTAATATTGGGAACTTATCCCATATCGCGATTGCTCCAGGCATCGCAATACTCATAACGCCACGCAGGCACGCCCGGTTACGGATAGCCGAGGTTCAAAGCAATACTTGATCCTCGCGCTAGAAAATGAGGTGGGACTGACACCGTTGCTTCCTGGGTGTTCAGCCAACTCGGCACCTCTGGCCCGTTGAAACGTACCCGTGCACTGAATAGGGCGCTGTCGAGGATACCCCCGGACAGCGCCCTTCTTTTTTGCAGCAATCAAGCCAGTTACGAACCTGCTTGCGGTTTCAGTGCTGCCCGAACGCAGCGCGAAAGACGAGCCGGCGCAAGCCTTCGGGCAGGCGCGCTATGGCCTTTTTCAAGGTGGGGCGAACCCGCACCACAAACAATTCCAGGATGACGCGGCCCCTCAGCGTCCAGCCCCAATAAGCGTCCCGTACGCTTGCGGCTTCATCAGCCCAGGTCATCTTGTAGGGCACGGCTGGCACCAGCAGGTCGACGTCGCGGACGCCAAGCCCGTGGCAGGCCCTCAGCACATGCTCGAGATGTATCCGTCCGACGCTGAACTCGTCGTATGCTTGGTCCTTGGCCGAAAGGAATGCGTAGTAGCGGTTTTGATGGATGAAACCCCATTGCAGGGCAATGATCTTCTCATCGAGATAAAGTGCAAACACCGTCAACCCAGGGAAGTGTGCCTCGGGGCGAGCCAGCCCCTCGACCACGGCGCGGAACCTGCCGTCGCGAAAAGCAGTCGACGACAATCCTTGCGCCGCCAGCCAATCCTGACGCCGCTCGAAAGACAGCCGCAACGCAGGCGGGATCTCGTCGCCTGAAAGTACGCGGTGCTCGACATGCCCGAGCTTCGCCAGCCTGTTGTTCAGGTTGCGCAGGTTCTTGCGCGTCTTGGAATTGATGCGCTTGTGAAAGTCTTCGAAGGATTGGCCGGGCTCGAATGAAAGCCAGGGCGCCGCGCTTGCCTCATCGGCCAAGGTGGCGCCGAGCGCCGCCAGATGCTCCATCGGCCCGCCGGCTCGCACTTTCCGCACCATCAGCCCATCGATACCGGGTTCCTCGCGCAGGCGAGCGACAAAGCCAGCAGCAATGGCGTCGATATCTCCATCGCGCTCGACGAGGATCTCACCGTATTGATCGAACGGTGCACCAAGACTGGTCAGGAAGCGGCCGCCCAGGAGGCGGCTGACCGCCAGCGGCCAGATGGCGATTAGTCGGCCTTCGTCCCTGGCTGTGGCAACAATGAACTCGAATGGATACGCCCGGTCACCGATTGCGCTGGACGCCCCCAATTCGCGCATGATGTGGCGGCACCAGCCGGACGACTGAAAGAAAGCCGGCGCTGCACTGCGCTTTTCCAGATCGATCCAGTCGGCGGCAATACGCTCGATATCTGAGACCTTGACCAAAACATCGATGTCGTGGCCTGCTATGTCGTGGCCCGCGCGACCGCACTGCTCCGAAGGCTCGTACTTGCAAACAGCGCCAGCGGCAACATCACCCGGGGGCATCACACTTGGGTCCAAAACAACCGGGTCCAAAACAACCGGGTAATGGAGCGCTGCCGCATCTGAGGCGAATTTACTTGGCATAGAACGGGGTGATCCTGACGCGGGCGTCGTTATTTGCGCAGCTCATACGCTGGAATGTCGACAATGCCCTGCGGCGCGCTGGGATCGACCTTGAAGTCGATCTTGAAACCGGCAGCACGCCCCTTCTGAAGACCAGAGTACTTGTAAACCGCAGCCAATCCGAGCTTGCCGAGAAAGGCAGGGCTTTCGGCAGATTGCGACAAGCGGTTTAATCCGAGGCGGTTGCGCAGAATGCCGTTGGCGTAGTTCGACACGTAGGCGTTACGCAGTTCCGGGGTCCAGTGCTCTGTTGTGACCGACACATTCAAACAATCGTGGTTTACGATGCGGTGTGGGCAATTCAGCGGCCACGTCAGCATACGGCCGGGCTCCAGGTCGACGATCTTTGCAAAGTCATCGAACCACGGCTCGTAATCGAGGCTGACTTCGTGCGCTTCACCCAGCACGATTTTTTCAAGCCGTGACTGAGGGAGGAACGGTTCGCGGTTCGGATAGACCCACACGCGCTTCGTGCCCCGCACCTGCCACAACGTCTGCCCCGGCACATCGCAATGATATCCGACATGAACCTTCGGGCTGGAGATGAGCACCGTCATGCGCTGCTTGAACGTCTTGAGGCCAGGAACGCGCATTTCCAACTCGCGGTAGATATCACCGAGCAGGCCGTCATAGGCTCCGACATGATCACCCGGATTGCGCAAGTTCAGCCAGATGTGCCCGGACTTTATGGCTTCCAGCACTTCGCTACCGCTGAGACCGTCAATCACGCCTTCCCGGCGCGAGCGCGGATCGTGAGAATTCGGGTCCATCGTCGAAACGTGATAGTCCGACCTTGGCGTCGCCTCGATTAGACACGCCAGTGCTTCATCGCTGAACAGCCCGGTCTGCGCGATCCCATGCGACAGCTCGGTGGGATGCTGCGTAAATAACGCTGCGTGACGCGGCTTCCAGTCGGTGAAAATGCCGTCCTGCGACGGCGTTTGCGTTCGCGTTGAAGTCATTGGTCCATCATTCCATGTGAGGCAGGCAGGGTTAAGGAATTGACGCTTGCTCGAACCGGCTGTCATCGATCCACCGATGTGCTGGCGCGCGCCATTCCACTCCAGAATTGATGACCATACTGAGCAAAAGGCATGCCATGGTCTGCAGGGCGCGCGCGTTAACAATGTCGCGAACGCGGTGGCTCGCGCCTGCGGTGCCGTCCTGGATCTTTCAGGGCCTGTGGCCCTGCAGCCGCTCTCTCTTTCGACCGAAGCCGGCAACCTTGCGCACCTCAAACCCAGCCGCCTGCAGATTGCGCTTCACCCAACCAGCAGCCGTATAGGTCGAAAACGTGCCACCCTCGCTCGTGTTGGTAAACGCATCGGCCAGTAGACCGGCCTCCCACATCTGCGGGTTTTTTGCCGGGCTGAACCCGTCGAGATACCAGGCATCGACGAGTTGAGTTTTTGCACCGAACCAATCCGCAAGCGTGTCTTCAGCCGCACCTGAAACCAGATGCAGCCGAACATTCCCGATCTCGACTGTGTGACCTTCGAGTGCAGCTGGCCAATGCGCAATCAGTTCGCCCGTGAGCCCTTCCAGATCCTCCCAACGCCTGAGCGCGCGTGCAAGATCGGCCCCCTGCAGCGGGTAGGCTTCAAAAGCGATATAGTCGAGCGTTGCACCCGACCGTGCCGTTTGCCGCCAACAGTTGGCCGTTTCGAGAAAGTTCAGGCCCGTACCAAAGCCAAGCTCGCCGATCGCGAACCTGTCGCGATCAAGCCAGCGCTCGGGCAATCCATTGCCGCCGAGAAAAACCTCGCGCGTCTCGGCCCGCCCGTCCGTGGTCTCAAAGAACTGATCCCCGAACCTTTCCGAAATTGGCGTATCGTTATCGAGCCAGTTCACCGGCTCAGCCCCATCCCGCGAGGTCATGCGT
>CAYGRH010000096.1:0-10228 GCA_964352165.1 uncultured Hyphomicrobiaceae bacterium
ACAGACTTGGTTTTTCGATCCTGAACCTCGTACCCCGCAACGCGACCAACTACGACGGGACAAAGGTTCGCTATATATCTCTAAAAGAAGATCATCGGCCTTTGAATATCTGCTGTGTCAGCCTCAAACGCGTGGTCCAGCGCCGTGCGATTATCGCTTTCATCGATCATTTCAAAAACTTCTTTGCCCGACTGCCAAAGGACTGACGTTTGGAACCGGTAGCGGAGAATTTCCCCAAGCCAAATCGACAGGTCGCGCGTCTCAATTGAAAGTGCCGACGGGGAACAAGTTACCGCTCCAATCTCCTGGCGAGATATGGAGAAGCATGCGACTTCGACTCGTCCTTAGATGAAATGGGATCGCGGTTCGGAAGATCCTGACACTCATTTATTGAGTTGAGTTGGGGTAATGGCACCCGCTCGTTGAGCGTCGATTGGGCGCACGATGCGCAATAATGCGGGCCTACGCTTGAACGTGTTCGCTGAGGCAATTGAACAGCCAGCCGAAGAGTACAACAACGTACCATGCATAAACGACCGACTCGACAAGTCCGATGAGGGCCCCTTGCAAGGTTAGCCATTCGAAGCCGGGGAGAAATTGCAGCCAGGGCTTATGCATTTCCCAGTCCGGCACGACCAATCCGAACGCAATGCACAGCGCGTAGGTGACCACAAAGAACGCCGTGAGTGAATGCCCAAGCTGCTTGATGTTGACCCTCGAAAAATCCCGAGCGCTTGTCATTAGAACATCTCCTTCATGTAAAGGCGGATATCAAAACTCCGCCAGCAGCAGCGATGAACAGGATGTGGCGTTTCCGGTAACTCGAAGGTCAAGAAGGAGGAACGAAATTCCTCCTCCTTGCCGAGCATCACATCATGCAGCCCATGCCAGTAAGGATCTTGTCCGCCTTTTTCTTTTGTAATTCATTCAGTGCATCATAGAGGCTTGCCAGCACCGGCTTGACTTCTGAGAGAGTTGCCAGCCGCCCTTCCATTGCGCTCACATGAGCCTCGAGCCGGTCAACCGGAGTCCCCGACTGCATTGAAGACATCATGGTAGCGCGCATCGCATGCATGCTATCCAGGTTCTTCGTGAGAGCGGCCGCATAAGCATCGAATACCGCCTGTTGAGCTGGCGTAATACCGAGTTCGGCTTTGATGAATGCGACACGCCCGGAAGCATGCGTCTCTTGGTCATCGGAGCCGGCCATCATGCCCATCATGGGGCAGTTGCCGCCCATCATGCCGCCACCCATGCGGCCCATCCCGCCTTTGCCCATCATGCCGGGCCCCATTTGGCCTTTCTTCATCATGTCTTTTCCCATCATGCCGCCGCCCGGCATGTCCGATGGCTTCATGCCCTTTTCCATGGGCATGGTTTGGGCTTGAGCGGTTTTGCCGGACGAGGCATTTGGATGATGCTCCTTTTGTGAATCCTGAGCATGGGCAACTCCGCCAAGAGCGAGTCCGACGGCGGTGATCACCACGAGTGTGAGCGTTGAACGTTTCATTTTATTGATCCTTGATTGTTTGCTGAGTTATCGGGCTGAGTTCGGCATGGAGCAGCCTTGGTCCGCGCGGAAGGTTCGCGAACATCGGCCGAAATCTGCTGCGTGATATGGGTTTTCCGAATGTCTCGACCCTCTCCAGGCGGCGGCCTGACATCCCTTTTTAACGTGCTCAAAGTTTGGGAGGCGGCGGCTCCGGCGAAAGCGTTCGGCCGTCGGCGCGGTCGGTGATCGGCAGGACAAGCCGAACTGTTTCGGACCCGCCGGGTGTGCGTACGCCTTGAAAGATCACAGCGCTATGCACCGACGCGCAAGACGTGGAGCATGCGTCTCCTGCGGAGCAATTTCCCTTGCAGGCATGACAGTCGCATTCGGAGCAATCCGAGGGACAATTCTCAAGACAGTCCTCTGGCTCTCGCGCTTCTGCCAATGCCAATCCTCGTGCCTCGCCGGACGCCCGTTGCAAGGCCTTCGGATCCAGCCGCGCATTGAATTCGGTAGTGGTCGCCGTGATCATCACTTTTTCGGCAGGAGCTGCGTTGAGCAACCCAACAGACGTCCCGACCTCAGTCTGACTAGACAGGGCATGGTCGTGTCCCGAATGGGCGAACCCAGATGATGACCAGAGAAGCGTCAGCAGCACGACCGACAACAGTCCACGGAGGGCTCCGGCCAGCCATTCCTTCAGCGCTTGTGACACGTGAGTCTAAGCTCCTTTGGATATCGACTCGTCGAATTTGAATTGGAACATACGTTCAGCCGTTTTGTCATTGACGGGCGTCAATAAACATTTCGGGGAACTTTCCGCGTTTCCGAGCGTTGAACCAAATTATGCGTTTTTAAATAATTGCGTTTTGAAAAATCATATCGATGGTCCTTGACCCTCCACCTGGGGGAGGCGGCATCTTTCGATCCATAGGCTGCAAAAAAACAGATTTTTAGCCTTCCGGTAGATGGAAGGTTTGGAGATCAATACGGAGTTTCGAACATGTATGACAATGGAATGATGCACGGCTGGGGCGGCATGTGGTTCGGCCCACTGCTAATGTGGGGTGTGCCCATACTCCTGGTTGCCCTCGTCATCTGGCTCTTGCGCGGCTCCGGCAAATTCTCGGCGCAGTCGGGATCCGGACTTAAGCCGAAAACCATCCTGGACGAGCGTTTCGCACGCGGCGAAATCGATGAGGAGGAGTATCAGCGACGGCGCCAAGCAATCGAGGCCGGTAGCAAAAGCTAGCCTGCTTTACTCGCTATATCCTCGCGTAGATGACGGCCCGCGATCCGAATGCCAAGAACAGTCGAAAGAGAGCGTACAATGTCGAAGGCGACATGCTGCCAGCATCGAGAACATGACCACGCGCACGCTGAGCTTGCCCACGACGCAACGGCGACCGATCCCGTTTGCGGGATGAGCGTGAACATCGCGACGGCCAAGCACACAACGCAGCGCGACGGCGCAGACGTTTACTTCTGCTCGGCGAGCTGCAAGCAGAAGTTCGAGCCAGATCCAACGATTTATGCGGATGGCCCGCCAGTCCGCGAACCGATGCCGGCCGGAACGCAATACACCTGCCCGATGCATCCGCAAATGGTCCAGAACGGCCCTGGGACATGTCCCATTTGCGGGATGGCGCTTGAGCCGATGGGCGTGCCAACTGGCGACGAGGGGCCCAACCCTGAACTCGTTGACTTCACGCACCGAATGCGCGTTGGCGCATTGCTTACGCTGCCTATCCTCGCACTCGCTATGGGCCCACACCTGGGCATACCGATCCGCGAATGGCTCGGCGAGCGCACCGCGGACTGGATCGAGTTCGCGCTTGCAACGCCGGTTGTCTTATGGGCCGCCTGGCCGTTTTTTGTCCGGTGCAAGGAGTCCATCGTCAACCGAAGCCCAAATATGTGGACGCTGATCGGCATTGGCGTTGGCGCAGCCTATCTCTACAGCGTCGTGGCGACAGTTGCTCCAGGCGTTTTTCCCGCCGCATTCCGCGGGCCGGAAGGTTCCGTTGCCGTCTACTTTGAAGCCGCTGCCGTCATCGTCGTGCTCGTTCTTCTGGGACAAGTTCTGGAGCTGCGGGCGCGTGAGCGCACGGGAGGCGCCATCCGCGCACTTCTCAACCTTGCTCCGAAGACGGCGTTGCGCGTCAAACCCGATGGTTCGGATGAGACCGTTCCACTTGAAGAGATTGAGGCGGGCGACAGGCTCCGCGTTCGTCCCGGAGATTCCATTCCCGTGGATGGGATCGTTTCCGAGGGCCGATCATCGGTCGATGAATCCATGCTCACTGGCGAACCGGTTCCCGTCGAGAAAACCGCCGGGGACGCAGTCACCGGTGGCACCCTCAACCAGACAGGTTCTTTTGTGATGGAAGCCAAGCGCGTCGGTGGCGACACGATGCTTTCGCGCATCGTGACGATGGTTGCCGAGGCGCAGCGCAGCCGTGCGCCGATCCAGAAGATGGTCGATAAAGTAGCCAGCTATTTTGTGCCCGCCGTGCTGATTGTCGCGGTTTTGGCTTTCGTCGCCTGGTCGATCTGGGGGCCGGCCCCGGCGCTGGCCTATGCCTTTATCGCAGCGGTGTCAGTTCTCATCATCGCTTGTCCCTGCGCACTGGGACTTGCGACGCCGATGTCGATCATGGTTGCGACGGGACGTGGCGCACAGGCGGGCGTTCTCATCAAGAACGCCGAGATGCTGGAGCGGTTCGCCGACGTCGACACCTTGATCGTCGACAAAACCGGAACACTTACGGTCGGCAAGCCCAAACTCACTGATGTCGTTGCGGTCAATGCATTTGATGAAAACGAACTCCTGGGTCTCGCCGCGAGCCTTGAACGCGGCAGCGAGCATCCGCTTGCCGAAGCCATCGTGGCTGGCGCAACGGAGAAAGGTGTGGAGATTGTCAAAGCTTCGGATTTCGAGGCGATCACCGGCAAGGGCGTCGAGGGCAGAATCGACGGCCGGGAAGTTGCGCTCGGCAACTCCGCTATGATGGATGCAATTGGGATCGACAAAAGCAGTCTTGTCACAAGGGCAGATGCCCTGCGCGATGAGGGCAAGACGGCCATGTTCGTTGCAGTCGATGGAAAACTTGCCGGCCTTGTTGCGGTAGCCGATCCCATCAAAGATACGACGGCAGAGGCAATCACCGCACTCCATGACGAAGGCTTCAAGGTCGTGATGGTGACGGGCGACAACGCGCGTACCGCACAAGCAGTCGCGCGCAGCCTTGGCATCGACGAAGTCCGGGCCGACGTTCTCCCCGATCAGAAAGCGGAAATCGTTCGCGAACTGCAGCGGAACGGCTCCAAAGTCGCCATGGCCGGAGACGGCGTCAACGATGCGCCTGCGTTGGCGCAAGCCGATGTCGGCATCGCAATGGGCACAGGCGCCGATGTCGCCATCGAGAGTGCTGGGATTACGCTTGTGAAAGGCGATCTGCGCGGCATCGTGCGGGCGCGAAGGCTGTCGCAGGCGACAATGGCGAACATCCGGCAAAATCTGGTCTTCGCGTTTGGTTACAACGCGCTCGGCGTGCCTATCGCGGCAGGCGTTCTCTACCCCGTTTTCGGGCTTCTCTTGTCCCCAATCATTGCCGCAGCCGCAATGAGCCTGAGTTCGGTCTCGGTCATCGGCAACGCGCTCCGGCTGCGATCGGTGCGGTTGTAAAACCATAGACTGGCTTGCCTCTTTTTGGCTGCGCCTTGCTGGCGCCGGCCGCGGCGGTAGGCCGAACGTCGACGCATGACGGAATAGGAACGAAGATTTGGAAAGTGAATACAAGGCAGGAAGTTTGACCCTCAAGGGCGCGGTCGCGATGGGAACCGGTGTCATGATCGGCGCCGGCATTTTCGCCCTGACAGGACAGGTGGCAGAGCTTGCTGGTCCCCTCATGCCGATGGCCTTTTTGGTGGCCGCCGTAGTGAGCGCCTTCAGCGCCTACTCCTACATCAAGTTGGCCGCTGCCTATCCATCTGCGGGTGGCATCGCGATCTTTCTGGAAAAGGCCTATGGACCCGGCGTTGTCACTGGCGCGTGCGCGCTTCTGATGGCGGGTTCCATGATCATCAATGAATGCCTCGGTGCGCGCACGTTCGCAACGTACGCGATGCGCGCATTCGATGCCGAGCCATCGCCCTTCCTACTTTCAGCCCTTGCGGTCGGTCTGATTGGTTTTGCCTACGCGGTAAATGTGTCGGGCAACGCGATTGTCGAACGCGTGTCGAGCATTTCCGCGGCAGTCAAGATTGGCGGCATCTTGATTTTCGCGGTCGCAGCACTTTGGGCTTCCGGCATAACACTACCAGCGGTTTTTCCTGTCGAGAGTGGCTTTAAAACTTCGCCGGAAGGGTTTATCGCCGGCGTCGCGATAGCCATCCTTGCCTACAAGGGCTTCACGACCATCACCAACAGTGGCGGAGAACTGATCAACCCTTCGAAGAATGTCGGACGGGCCATTATGATCTCGCTCGGCATCTGCCTCATCGTATACCTTCTAGTGGCGTTCGCTGTACAGAACAGCCTCACAATCGATGAAATCATTGCGGCGAAGAACTATTCGCTCGCGGAAGCCTCGCGTCCGTCGCTGGGCGCATACGGTGTCGGTTTTACGATTGCCATCGCGATCATCGCAACCGCGTCGGGTCTGATCGCCAGCACGTTCGCCGTCTCTCGCATGCTCACCATGTTGACGGAAATGAAGCTGATTCCGCACAGGCACTTCGGTATGACCGGCCGACTACAGGGCCACCTGTTGGTATATACCGTTGTCATCGCGGGCATTCTGGCAGCGTTCTTCGATCTCAGCCGCATCGCCTCGCTGGGGGCAATATTCTATCTCGTCATGGATATTGCGGTTCACTGGGGCGTTTATCGCTACCTGCGAGACGAGATCGATGCGAGCAGTCTGGTCCTCGTGTCCGCAATGGCTCTCGATGCCGTTGCTCTGGCCGCATTCACCTGGATGAAACTCACGACCGATCCATGGATCATCGTCATTGCTGTTGTTTCCATCTGCATTATTTTCATTGGCGAATGGATTTTCCTCAGGAACAATGCGACGTCGAAGTCGCACTTCGAGAAATGAGGAGTGCCGGCCTGAGCTGATATCGCGACGAGTCCTTCAGGCCGCAGCCTCGGCATGATTTGCCGCGATGGACTAGGGGCTCCACGCAAGTATGAGCGCTTGGCCCAAGACATAAGCGGAAATAAGTATCCAGCCGTCACGTCGGTTGAGCGCGCCATTCAGCCAGAACAGCCCAATGGCAACGAGTGTTGCTGCCAACCACACGCCGGCAGCCGCGAATACAAATCCGGAGACGGTGAGTCCGTTTGCTGCGAACACGCCCACGCTAAGCGACAAGAACGGATCGGTGATGTTCGAGCCAAGGAGGTTGCCGACCGATAGACCCCGTGCGCCACGTAGGACTGCGGCAACGGAGATGGCGAGCTCCGGAAACGTCGTGCCTGCACCGACCCATATCCCTATGACGGCATCTGACAGGCCGGCATTCCGGCCCAACGACGTGCCAATCGCCACAAGAATGTCGGCCATAGCCCAAACCAATCCGACGCTGGCAACGACACCGAGCGTCAAAAGGAGAGGTTGCAGGAAAGGCGCAGCAATGACTCCGGTTTCTTTACTGGAAGCTGGCGCGGCACTTCCATCTGTCTTCTGCGGAGACTTGGCTGTCTGCACAACGTAAACCAGATAGATCACGTACACGGCAAGCAACCCAGCCGCTTCGAGCGCTGTAATGCGTCCACTCATCGCGGTAGCAATCATCAGAATATTTGCTGCAACAACCATGCAACCATCCCGCTGCAACTCACGCAATGAAATCGGCAGCCGGCCGGCAATTACCGCGCACAGTCCGAGCACCATCGAGATCTGAATGAAACATGAGCCGACCACGTTGCCAGCGGCAACATCGTGACTGTCGGTCCAAACCGCTGAGAGGTTGACGAAAATCTCTGGCAGGCTTGACGCTATGGAAACCAAAGTCAGACCGATCACAAGATCTGAAACGCCGACGCTTCGCGCGAGCGCTCTGGCCGTCCGTGTAGCGGTCTCCGAACCGAGCCAGAGCCCGGCAATGGCGAACGTCGCCGCTAGGATTTGAATGTATCCGGTAGTTCCGTCGAGGCCTATGTGATCTGCTATCAATTCGCGCGCCGCCGACTGGTATCTAATGATGAACTTTGAATTTGACCAAAAAGTTTAGGCTCAGATCTCTTCCAGAAGCTTCGTTCTTCCTTGCCGGGTTTATTGCAAAGCAAGTCCATTTAACCTGATCACCTGATCACCTGATCACCTGACGCCACAGCCCGGCTGCCGGAACCGGTGGCGGAAGGGAGCGAGGGCTAGCTCTGAAAGGTATCGGCCGTACCTCGTGCTGTGGCCGCTTCGCACAGACGAACAAGCGCAACCACGTAGGCGGCTGTGCGAAGGTCCAGATCCTTTTGGTCGGCAGTCGTCATCACACGTTTCGCGGCGTCTTCCATTCGTGCTTCGAGACGTTCCCGGACGGCTTCGGCAGGCCAACGTTCGCCGAGCCGATTTTGCACCCACTCCATGTGAGACACGGTGACCCCGCCGGCATTTGCCAAAATGTCGGGAACGATTTCAATCTTCCTCGCGCGCAGCCTTTCATCGGCTCCTGGACACACAGGCCCATTGGCCAGTTCGACAATGACGGTGGCGCGGATGTCGCCAAGGTTGTCGGCCGTGATTTGGTTCGGCAAGGCTGCAGGAACGAGGAGGTCGCAGTCGACGGCAAGGAGTTCATCGTTGTCGAGTTGCCGCATGTCCTTCTGAGCGTCGAACCGGTTGACAGGGCTTCCTGTCGACTTGTGTTCAATCAGCCCGTCGACATCCAAACCATCGGCCCGGTAGATTCCGCCGCGGGAATCCGATACGGCCACAACCCTGTGTCCAGCCCGGGCAGCGTTACGTGCAAAAATCTGCCCGGCGTTACCGAACCCCTGGATGGCAACGCGTGCGGACCCACCGTCAAGACCGAGCCTGTCGCCCAACGACTTCACGACAATCCAGGCCCCATCACCGGTTGCCGTTGAACGCCCGTGCGAACCGCCAAGTGCAATCGGTTTTCCGGTAATGACGGATGGTTCATGTCGGTTCTTCGAGCGTGCATACTCGTCAGCCATCCAAGACATGACCATTGCGTCAGTATACATGTCAGGAGCGGGAATATCGCGTTTCGGCCCCACGAAATGCACGAAGGCTGCCATCCAGGCGCGGCTCAACCTTTCGCGTTCCATCTCGCTGAGCGCACAGGAATCGACCTTTACACCGCCCTTGGCCCCTCCAAAAGGTAGGTCCAAGAGCGCGCACTTCATCGTCATCCAGAATGCCAGTGCTTCGACTTCAGTTGACTCGACGTCTTGATGAAACCGCACCCCGCCCTTGGTCGGACCGAGCAGGTCGGAATACCTGCAGCGCCAGGATTTGAGATGAACGAGAGTTCCGTCGTCACGGCGCAGTGGCAGAGTGACGCTAAGTGTCTCTATGGGGTGGCGCAGCCGCTCGAGGACTTCCGGATGGACATCCGTATGCTCGGCGGCACGTACCATCCGTTCGTGTATCGCCTTCAGTCCCGCTTGCATTAAATCCCTTCCTCGAAAAATCATTTCGCAATGGCCGCCGACGCTCCGATTGCCGCGCAGGAGTCGCTACGGCGCGGGTAAAGCCAACCGGCTTGAAGCGGCCGAGGGGTTTCCAAAAAAGCTGCAGTGTCAGTGCTTGAAGGAACGCTTTGCACTGTCATTGTGCTCCGGTCGGCTACCGGTCAACTCGGCTTTCAGACGGTTCCAGGCGGGCTTGACCACGCTACTGTCGTTCTCCCAATACTCGGCGTGAGTTGGACTTACCCTCAGAAGGGCCACATCAGATTTCGCGGGGCCATCGGGAAAGTAGATATCCGCCCCATCAGTCCAGGAATTCTTGATTTCTCCAAGGTGCTGGTTGATCTGTGCGTTGCCCGAGACGGGAAAGTATCAATGGCCTTGAAGATCGACGAATGACATGTTGGCGGCTGGTTTGGCCGATACCTCTTCGGCAATTGCCGGACTCGCTGGGAAAAGAAACAGGATTTCTCCATTTGTCTTTTCAGCAATCGGATGCATTGGACGAGAACGAAGTATCTCACCATCCCGCGTTGTGAGCATGCGTGTGCCCAATGTCTCGACGAGGTCCAACAGATCTTTCAATTCTTTGCCGTCAAATTCCTGCTTCATGTTTCAATCTCCCTTCATCGGTAAAATGCAAAACTAGCCATTCGGTTCCAGGAAAACCTAATCGCTGAGGGAGACCGGGGTGGGGGCATCAGTGAGCAGGGTACAAGAGTGACAGATCGTGCGACACACGAGATGGAGGACGCCCCATCGCGCACTTCCCTATGGAAAGCCGCGCTAGGGGAATGGCGCGTTGAACCCGTCATCCTCACGCTTCGAGAGAACCGCGGCGTGCACGCCGCCCGCCGCAGCCAGCGAGCCCGCAATCAATGACAGCGCAACCCACATGGCGGCAGCCGACAGGTAATCGAGCGCTGCGTCCGCGCTTTCAACGCCTTCTTCGCGCAGCTCCGCAGTGGCGGCTGCAACAGCACTTGCCGCACTGCGCGCCTGATCTTGCCATCGTTCGAGTATCCGCTCAGCTTCGCGGCGCGTGATCTCGAAGGCTCGCTCAATGCGCTGCA
>CAYGRH010000097.1:0-10206 GCA_964352165.1 uncultured Hyphomicrobiaceae bacterium
GGCTGGAAGCGCGTCATGCCTTCCGCACGCACATGATCGGCTCCGCTGGTGTGGCGATGGCAAAGCGCGACTACACCGGCATCGATATCGATGAGACGCAGTACGACATCACGCTTGGGCTCGATTATTTCCTCAATCGCGAAACAGCGATTATCGCGCGCTACCAGCACACCGCCTTCCTGTCCGATTTCATCGACGGTGATTACTCCGCTGATGAATTTAGGATTGCACTCCGCCTCCGCCGGTAGTGATACGCGGCTGGGCCAATAGGCATGCGAGGCCGCCCGCCGCGTTGAGAGTTTATCCGGTTGCCTTCAAGTGAGCCGACAGCGCCGCCCTGAATTCCGGACCGAGATCGCCGCGATCAAGCGCATAGGCGACATTCGCCATCAGGAATCCGATCTTCGACCCGCAGTCGTAGATGTCGCCATCGAACCGCACGGCATGGAAAGCCTGGTTGTCAGCCTGCTGCAACTTGATCATCGCGTCGGTGAGCTGAATTTCGTTGCCAGCCCCGCGCTCCTGATCGGCCAGAATGTCAAAGATTTCCGGCTGCAGAATATACCGACCCGTGATGTGCAGGTTGGAAGGCGCGGTCCCGGGCTTTGGTTTTTCCACCATCCCGGTAATTTCGGATACGGGAGCGTCCCGGTCCTTCACCCCGACGATCCCGTATTGATGCGTCTGGTCGTCCGGCACTGGCGAGACGGCGATGTGGTTGCCGCCGTGCGCCCCATAGGCCTCGATCATGCTGGCAAGGCAGGGCGTGGCAGCCTTGTGCAGCATGTCCGGAAGCAGCAGCGCGAACGGCTCATCGCCGACGATGTCGCGCGCGCACCAGACGGCATGGCCCAGCCCGAGCGGCTGTTGCTGGCGCGTGAAGCTCGCCTGCCCGGCCTTCGGCAATTCGCTGCGCAGCTCCTCGAGCGGTCCGGTCTTGCCGCGTTCTTCGAGCGTCTTTTCGAGTTCGTACTGGATGTCGAAATGGTCTTCGATCACAGCCTTGTTGCGGCCTGTAACGAAGATGAAGTGCTCGATGCCGGCAGCCCGTGCCTCGTCCACAACGTGCTGGATGACGGGGCGGTCAACGACCGTCAGCATCTCCTTCGGCACGGCCTTGGTGGCGGGCAGAAAGCGCGTGCCGAGCCCGGCGACTGGGAATACGGCTTTACGGATGCGCTTTGGCGACTGGGACATTCTTTCGCTCTCCTGCGGGATAGGGCCTTGGCGAACAATGCGTTAGGATATTGTTAACCGGACTTTGAGGATTTCTCCGGCGCGTGTCCAAACTAGCAAGCCATTTGCTAAGGCTTTGTACGGATGTTTGCTGGTGTGCACCATCGACGGTGAGTTTGTCTTTCGGGCGGAGGTTTAACGGTTAAAATGGCGGTTTTGGTAACGGGCGGCGCGGGCTACATCGGTAGCCACATGGTTCTTGAGCTTATCGATGCGGGCGAGGACGTCGTCGTCATAGACAACCTGTCGACGGGCTTCCGCTGGGCGGTTCATCCTGAGGCGCAGCTTGTCGTCGGCGATGTCGGCGATGAAGACCTTGTCGCAAAGATCATCGACGACCATGACGTGACAGCCATCATCCACTTTGCCGGCTCCATCATCGTCCCTGAATCTGTTTCCGACCCGCTGGGTTACTACCTCAACAACACCGTCAAGTCCCGCTCGCTGATCGCTGCTGCCGTCAAGGGCGGCGTCAAGCAGTTCATCTTTTCTTCGACCGCTGCAGTTTATGGCAATCCAAAGGAAAACCCCGTTCGCGAGGATGCCGAACTGACACCGATGTCGCCTTATGGCACATCCAAGCTGATGACCGAGCTGATGCTGGCTGATACAGCCCGCGCGCACGACTTCAACTACGTCGCCCTGCGCTACTTCAACGTCGCCGGTGCCGACCCCGAAGGCCGCACCGGCCAGTCGACGCCGAAGGCAACGCACCTGATCAAGGTCGCGTGCGAAACCGCACTCGGCAAACGCACCCACATGCAGGTCTTCGGCACGAATTATCCCACGCCCGACGGCACCTGCATCCGCGATTACATCCACGTCAAGGATCTCGCCCGCGCGCATATGTCAGCACTCGCCCACCTGCGCCGCGGCGGCAAATCCGACGTGTTCAACTGCGGGTATTCGAAGGGCTATTCGGTGACCCAGGTCGTCGATGCGGTCAAGAAGGTTTCCGGCGTCGATTTCGATGCCCGCCTGACCGAGCGTCGCCCCGGCGATCCGGCAGCGATCGTTGCGGCCTCCGCCAAGATCCGCGAGGCCCTCGGCTGGGTCCCCGAGCACGACGATCTGGAAACCATCGTCTCACAGGCGCTGAACTGGGAAACCCACCTCGACGCGCTGAAAAAGTCGGCCTGACGGGGCTGGCAGGACTAGCCGGAGCCGCAAAATCGCCGTGGTTGCACGTCCTAACTCCCTCGCAAAGTCGCAGGGGAGACGCGAGACGTGTACGACAGTTCAATCGGGCAGTGGGCAGCAGCCAAACGAAGCGTAGGCCGCTCGTTCGCAATTGTGCTGGCCGCTCTCCTTCTGGCGATGTTTGTTGCCGCGCCTGGACCTGCGCGTGCCGACACGGGCTTCAAGGCGTTCCTCGCCGAATTGCGCCCCGAGGCAATCGCCTTCGGCATCAGCCCGGAGACGTTCGACGGTGTGGTTTCAACCCTGAAGCCGGACTATTCGATTCCCGATCTCGTGTTGCCCGGTGCCGACAAACCCAAAAAGGTCAGGCAGGCCGAATTCACGCGCGCGCCGGGCGAGTATATCGATTCTGCCTACCTCGGCCGGCTGGGCAAGACCGGCCGCCAGCTCGCCGCGAAACATGCCAAGGCCCTCGACCGCATCGAGCAGGAATTCGGCGTCGACCGCCACATCGTGCTGGCCATCTGGGGGCGCGAAACCGCTTTCGGCAGCTACACGCCCAAGCATGATGCCATCCAGGTGCTGGCCACCCAGGCCTACGTGGGCCGCCGCAAAGAGATGTTCCTCACCGAATTCTTCTACGCCTTGAAGCTCCTCGACAAAGGCATGCCGCGCCAGAAAATGCGCGCGTCCTGGGCCGGCGCAATGGGCATGACGCAGTTCATGCCGTCGGAGTTCTTCTCCCACGCCCATGACGCCGGCGGCGACGGCTACGCCGACTTGTTCGATTCCGTGCCCGATGCATTGGCCTCGGCAGCCCGCCAGCTCAAGAACAAGGGCTGGATACCGGGCCTCGACTGGGGATACGAGATCGTCATCCCACCGACATCCGATTGCGCGGAAGAAGGTCCGACCGGAGAGCGTCCCTTTTCCGAATGGATCAAGGCGGGTTTCACGCGCGTCGCAGACCGTAAATTCCCAGCCTCGATTGCCTCCAAGAACGCCTATCTGATGTCGCCGGCCGGCGCTTACGGGCCATCGTTTCTTGTCACCGACAACTTCAAGGTCATCCGCGCCTACAACACGTCCGATCTCTACGCCACGTTCGTCGGCAACCTGGCAGACCGGATCAGAGGCGGCGGCGATTTCGTGATCCCATGGCGCAACATCGGTCAGCAGAAGACGAAGATCATCCGGGGCGTGCAGCAGGGCCTGAAGGATCAGGGCTATCCCATCAGCATCGTGGACGGCTTCATAGGCTCGAATACGCGCCGGCAGGCAGGCCAGTTCCAACGCAAATCGAACATGAAGGTCGATTGCTGGCCGACCCAGAAGTTGCTCGGCAGCCTCGTTAACTGACGCATCCGATCGCAGGACAGTCTGCCGGAGGGCGGGCGCTCGCAAATCAAGCGGAAACAAGGTAAACAGATCGACACGCGGCGCGGTTGCGAATCGAAGTACGCAATAGCCGGATCTGACCAGATACAGGCGTGAAATGACGTCACGGAGAGCATATTGGCACGGTGAAGCGACGAGTGGCGCGATGCGCTATTTGCTCGCGGTCTTCGTGTGCATGACGGCCATCGCCTGTTCGCTGGCCTTGAGTGCCGGACCCGCCCGCTCCCAGGACGATGGGCTGACTTCGAGCTACATCACGCCGTTTCCCGAAGGCGATGTCTACCAGCTTCGCGTGATCGGCGATTCGCTGGCCTCCGGGCTTCATTCGCTGATCTCCGAAACCATGGCGAACGATGGCCGCGTCCAGGTCAACCGCAAACGCTGGACCCTCAATTCACTGACCCGCGCCGACTACCGCGAAGAGATCCGCGACCTCCGCCGCGACCTGGAGGCTGAAAAGGCTCACATCGCCGTCGTAATGGTCGGTGCATGGGATACTCAGTCGATCCGCCTGACAAATGGCAATCGCGCAGCGGTCGGCACAGACGCATGGCGTCAGGAATACACGCGCCGCGTCGATGAACTGATCAAGTCTCTCAAAGCCATCAAGGTGGCGATCTACTGGGTCGGACTGCCGACAATGCGGCGAACGAATTCAAACGAAGCCGCCCAGGTCATGAATGAAGCTGTCCGCGAACGGGCTTACCTCAGCGGCGTCCGATTTATCGATTCCTACGCAAGTTTCACCGGCGACCAGGGCGGATACTCCGACTATGGGCCTGACTTGAGCGGCAAGGTTCGCCTTCTGCGCGACCGCGATGGCATTCATCTGAGCTATGCCGGTTATCAGAAACTCGCACACTTCGTAGAACGCGAATTAAAGCGTGATCTGACACAGGCGAAGGCGGAGCGCTCAATCCCGCTGGCGGGAAGTGAAGCCGAGCAGGCGCGCATCAACCCCGAGAAAAGCGAAGAAGCAGTTGAGGAGCAACTGGTCGGCTGGCGCGCGTCGATTGCAGCGGCAAAGAAGAAGGCCGCCGCCTCAGGTGAAAACCCGCAAAATGTGCCGGGCGGCCTATTCAATCACTCCGGCAGGCGTGAGCAGCAGGCCGACAACGGCCGCATCAATCTCAAGACAATTGACCCTTCAGGCCGCGAACAGATCATTGCACTCGATATCGTGCGCCCGGCGATCCCAGCTTCAGTGGTCGCTCTAGTGACGCGCAAGCAAAGCCCCGACCGCCTGAATGCCATGGGCGATACGCTCGTCGATCAGATCGCCGGTGGGCTCAACATCATGAGTTCCGTCACTCCGCCCAATGAGGCGCTGGGCGGGGGACTTCGCAAGCTGTCACCGGCGCAGACGCCGTTCTTCAGGGTGCTGGTGAAAGGCGAGCGGCTCCAGTCTCAGCCCGGCCGCGCCGACGATTTCGTGTGGCCCCGGCCCCAACCGCCGCCGCTGCCGCGGGCGGTGAAAAGTGTGCCGGCCGAGAGTAATGACGGCGGCATCCCCCTGCCCGGCATCAGCCCGTTCAGACCCCGCGTATAGGCCCTGGCCATAGCCGAACTTCGCGCGGCCTGCGCCAGCACACGCTTGCTCATGTCTTGCGTTAGCTTGGGTGAAGCCGCCGGGTCCAGCCCTCAGTCAGCAGCGTCCGCATCGTCGGCCTCAGGCCGCAGCGTCTCGTTGAGCCGGCGGATGCGCAGGCCCATCTGCTTCATGACATAAAGCGAGAAGCCGGGGTTTTCCCCCACCAGCCGGAGAAATCCCGCCCGGTCGATGATTGCCAATTCACTCGCGGTCACGGTCGTCGCCGTCGCAGAGCGAGGCGAATCGTCAATCAATGCCATCTCACCGAATACGCCGTGCAGCCCGACGTTTTCCAAAATGAGCCCGTCCCGCACTATTTTGACCTGGCCTTCGAGCACCACGAACATGTGGTGACCGGCATCGCCCTCAACGAACACGTGATTGCCCGCACGAAATCGCTTCAGCGGTATCAGAAAGCGCTCAAGAAAGCGGAAATCGAATGGGACGTCGGTCTTCATTTCAAAAGGTTGCTCACTTGCGGACTTTACGGGTCCTTCCTTGGGCCCGCACCCGCTACCGGGAGTAGTCATTCTGACGATGTCCGGTGCCGAAACTGCGGAAAGCCAATCTCAGGACCGAGCCAACTGAAGTTGCCGGGCTTCCTTGAACGAAATCAGCCGCTGGGAGTCCTCATCCCATAAACGCAGCTTCAGACAATCCAGGCTTTCCCTCAGCGTCAAGCGCCGCATGTTCGACAATTCAGGAAAGTCCGCCATCACTTCGGGCAGTCGGTAGAACGGAATGCGACTGCAGAAATGGTGCACATGATGCATGCCGATATTGGCGGTAAACCAACGTAACGGCCCCGGCAGATCGTAATACGAGCTGCCGTAAAGTGCTGCGTCCTTCAGGTTCCACTCGTCGCTTTCCGCCCAGAACGTATCTTCGAACTGGTGCTGCACGTAAAACAGCCAGATGCCGATGGTGGCCGCCATGACGACGACGGGAATGTAAACGGCGAGGAAGGACTGCACGCCCACCGCCCAAGCGAGCAGCACGGCGGTCAGCGCGATCGCCAGATTGGTGCCCATAGCGCTCAGCCAGTAAACTACACCCGACTTCATCAGCCCGAACGGCAAGCGGTTCTGTAGAAAGAACACGTAAGCCGGGCCTAGTCCGAACATCACGATTGGATTGCGGTAAAGCCGGTAGGCAAGTTTGCCCAGCGGTGAACGCGCTTCGTATTCGCGCACGGTCAACGTGAGGATATCGCCCATGCCCCGCTCGTCCAGATTGCCGGACGTGGCGTGATGGACGGCATGCGCACGCCGCCAAACGTCATACGGCGTCAGAGTGAGCACACCAAGAGCACGCCCGACCCAGTCGTTCGTCTTCTTTTTCTTGAAAAACGCCCCGTGTCCGCAGTCGTGCTGAATGAGAAACAACCGCACCAGGAACACCGCGGCAGCCGCCGAGACGACCAGCGAAAGCAGGAAAGACACCTGCAGCGCGGCAAACGATAGCGCGCAAAGAGCCAGGAACGGCACGAGCGTTATCGCGATTTCGCGCACGCTGCGCTGAAGACTGGGCTTTCGGTAAGGTCCCAGAGCCTGCGTCCAATCCCGTTCAGCAGGCGGGACCTCCAATACCAGAGCATGAGCCATTGACTGTCTGTAATCCGAAGCAAGGTTGTCGTGCAGCAGCGCCCCCTCAACGCTGCCATCGGTAGGCTGGCAAACGTTACAGGCAAAGACGGCAGACGCAAGCTGCGCTTGCCCGGACATACCTTATGTTCGGGCTTGAAAGTGGGAGTAACACGCGATTGTGGCCGGCAGCCAACACCAATGGCCGCCGAGTGGCGGACTTTTTAGCCGCGTGTTGCTGCCGACACGCTGACAATGCGCAATGAGTGCGCGAATCAGCGCGGCAACGTGGTCTTGCCCATCAACGTCATGTCGATCGCACGCGCGGCCTGGCGGCCCTCACGGATCGCCCAGACAACCAGCGACTGACCACGCCGCACGTCACCGGCGGCAAAGATCTTGCCCGAACCAGCCAGCTTGTAGCTTTCCTCATCCGCTTCCACACCCTTGAAGCGGCCGCGAGGGACAACCGGCAAGCCGAGTTCTTCGACCATGCCGTCCATGATCGGCCCGGAAAAGCCCATCGCCAGCAGGACCAGATCGGCGTCAAGCGAGCCTTCCGAACCCGGCACTGGCTGCATCTTTTCGTCGACCTTCACGTAGTTGAGTTTCTTGACCTTCCCATCTTCGCCGGAAAAACCCGTCGTCGAGATCGAGTAGAGCGTTTTGGCGCCTTCCGCCTGGCTGGTGGAGACGCGCAGTTTCATGGGCCAGTTGGGCCAGGACAACGCTTTGTTCTCCTTGGCGGGCGGCTGCGGCATGATTTCGAGCTGCGTAACGGACTTCGCCCCCTGCCTGAACGACGTCCCGATGCAGTCCGAGCCAGTATCCCCGCCACCGATGACGATGACATGCTTGTCCGCAGCCGAAATCTCGTTGACGACGGGAGGTATTGGCTCGCCTGCGACGCGCGCATTTTGTTGCGGAAGGAAGTTCATGGCGAACTGAATGCCATCGAGTTCACGCCCTGGTGCTTCCGCGAAAAAGTCAAACGGATGTTCAGAACCGATGGCCACCAGCACGGCGTCATGTTTTGCCTGCAGTTCGCTCGCCTTTACATCAACACCAACGTTGACACCGCAATGGAACGTCACGCCTTCGGCTTCCATCTGCTTCACGCGGCGCGCGATGATCTTCTTTTCCATCTTGAAATCGGGAATGCCGTAGACCATCAGCCCGCCTGGGCGCCGGCTCTTTTCATAAACATGCACGTCATGGCCAACCCGCGCGAGTTGTTGCGCGGCAGCTAGTCCGGCGGGCCCCGAACCGATCACGGCGACCGATTTGCCGGTCTTCTTTTCCGGCGGCTGCGGAACGATCCAGCCCTCAGCGAAGCCGCGATCAGCGATCGCCTGTTCGATAGATTTTATGGCAACAGGATTGTCGTCGATATTGAGCGTGCAGGCGGCTTCGCACGGTGCTGGACACACGCGGCCCGTCACTTCGGGGAAGTTGTTCGTCGAGTGCAGGTTGATCGACGCTTCCTTCCAATCCTGGTGATAAACGAGATCGTTCCAGTCCGGGATCTGGTTGTTGACGGGGCAGCCGGTGTGGCAATACGGGATGCCGCAGTCCATGCACCGCGCAGCCTGGGTCTTCGTCTCCTCCGGGCTCTGCGGAACGACGAATTCCTTCCAGGTCTTCACCCGCTCTTCAACGGGCGCGTATTTGCGCTCGGCGCGTTCAAATTCCAGAAATCCTGTCGGCTTGCCCATTTTCTTATCCGTCCGTTGGTCGTCGCTTCAAGGAAGCGGTAAAATCATCCGGCCATCAAACCGAGCGGCCATGATACTCAACCGGGCCAGGAAGCCGCCGGCGACATCGCGCGGCGGCTCCACAGGCCTGCGTCATCTTCAGGCCTTGTCGTGCGCGACCGGCGTTTCGATTGCACCGCCGCCACTGCCTGCCGTCAAAGCCTGCGCTTTCGCCATTTCCTGCAATGCCCGGCGGTATTCGACCGGCATCACCTTCTTGAACTTCGGCAGATAATCGCGCCAGTTCGCAATGATGTCCTGCGCGCGGGCGGAGTTCGTGTAGTGCGCGTGGCGCACGATGAGCTGATGCAGGCGCTCTGCATCCTGGCCGGTCATATCCACCATGACATCAACCAGCCCGTGGCTTTCGAGATCCCCACCCTGACCGAGCATCTTTTCCATCAAGGCGTCTTCAGCCGTCACAGGCTCAAGCTCGACCATGGCAAGGTTGCACTTCTGGTCGAAGTCGCCGTCCTCATCGAGAACATAGGCAATGCCGCCCGACATGCCGGCCGCGAAGTTACGCCCCGTCTTGCCAAGCACGACGACAACGCCGCCGGTCATGTATTCACAGCCATGATCGCCGGTGCCTTCTACCACGGCGTAGGCGCCTGAGTTACGCACCGCGAACCGCTCACCTGCCACGCCGCGGAAATAGCACTCACCCAGAATGGCTCCGTACAGAACGGTGTTGCCGACGATGATGCTTTCTTCCGGAACGATGCTGGATTCTGGCGCCGGACGAACGATCAGCTTTCCACCGGACAATCCCTTGCCGACATAGTCGTTGCCTTCGCCGATCAGCTCCAGCGTGACGCCGCGCGCCACCCATGCCCCGAAGCTCTGGCCCGCAGTGCCTTTGAAGGTGAACCAGATCGTGTCTTCCGGCAGACCGGCATGACCGAATTTCTTTGCAATCGCGCCGGATAACATCGTGCCCGCGGTGCGATCGGTGTTCTTGATGGCAAGCTCTTCCTTGACGGCCTTGCCATCTTCCATGGCCGGCTTGGCAAGCTCGATGAGCTTGTTGTCCATAACCTTTTCAAGTCCATGGTCCTGGCGTTCGCAATGATAGATCGGGATCTGGCGCGAGATCTTTGGCCTCGCGAACAGCTTCGAGAAGTCCAGGCCCCGTGCCTTCCAGTGCGACACGGCGCGCTCGGTATCGAGCACGTCGGACTGGCCAACCATCTCATCCATGGTGGCAAAGCCCATCTCGGCCATCAACGCGCGCACTTCTTCAGCGACATAGAAGAACTACTTGATGACGAGTTCCGGCGTCCACGTGAAGCGCGCGCGAAGGACAGGATCCTGCGTCGCAATCCCCACCGGACAGGTGTTGAGGTGGCACTTGCGCATCATGATGCAGCCAGCCGCAATCAACGGAGCTGTCGAGAAACCGAACTGATCGGCCCCTAGCAGCGCTCCGATCACGACGTCACGCCCGGTGCGAAGACCGCCGTCCACCTGCACCGCGATGCGGCTGCGCAAGCGATTCATAACC
>CAYGRH010000098.1:0-10203 GCA_964352165.1 uncultured Hyphomicrobiaceae bacterium
CGATGAAGCCTCCGATGCCGAAGAAATCGCGGCCAGCGGACAGCATAACGATAGCGTTGCTGACGCCTCAGATGACGTCGAACACTCGTCGAACGCTGACGAAGACGCGCACGATGCCAACGACGATGACAAAGGCAGCGATAGCGGCACCGGCTCCGGCCCCAAATCTATCGCCCAATCGATGGCCCGCGACGACGTCCTGAAAGGCGATCCGGAAAATACTGACGGCCCGAATTCCGATGGGAATGAAACAGGCGTAGGTGCCGCCGAAGCATCCGCCGGAAGCGAGACGGCCGAGCACGCGACCGCTGCCACGGAAGCAAACGAGAACCCCACTGACGACCAGGCCGCAAACCTTGATCAGGCCGATGAGCTTGTTGCAAAATCCGGCAGCGATGCCGACGAATCAAACGAGTCCGACAAGCCAACCGCGCTAAGCCAATCTGAGGACGATGGCGACGAGGCCGACATCGGCGATGATAACGGCGATGATAACGGCGATGATAACGGCGACGACAATGGGGACGACAATGGCGATTCAGATACGCCTGAAGAAGTCGCCAGCGAAGCCGACGCGATGGAGGAACTTCCTGCACGTCCGCGCCGCTCCCGCCGTTCGTACAAAATCCAGGAAGTCATCAAGCGCCGCCAGGTGCTGTTGATCCAGGTCGTCAAGGAAGAGCGCGGCAACAAGGGTGCAGCCCTCACCACCTACCTCTCGCTCGCCGGCCGCTATACCGTTCTGATGCCAAATACGGCGCGTGGCGGCGGCATCAGCCGTAAGATCACGCAGCCCCAGGACAGAAAGCGCCTCAAGGCAATCGCCAACGAGCTCGAAGTGCCCGAAGGCATGGGCCTGATCATTAGAACTGCGGGTGCTGCTCGCACCAAGCAGGAAATCCGTCGCGATTTCGAATACCTCCTGCGCCTATGGGAAAGCGTCCGCGAAATGACGCTCCAGTCGACCGCCCCAAGCCTCGTCTATGAGGAAGGTGATCTGATCAAGCGCTCGATCCGCGACCTCTATAATAAAGAGATCGACGAAGTGATCGTCGCGGGCGACGAAGCCCACCGCAGCGCCAAAGACTTCATGAACATGCTCATGCCGAGCCATGCCAAGAACGTCACGCGCTACACCGATCCCGAACCGCTGTTCACGCGCTATCAGATCGAACGTCAGTTGAATGCGATGTTCAGCCCGACCGTGACCTTGAAGTCCGGCGGCTATCTCGTCATCAACCAGACCGAGGCGCTTGTCGCCGTCGACGTCAACTCAGGCCGCTCGACCCGAGAATTTTCGATTGAGGAAACAGCCCTCCACACGAACCTTGAAGCCTCCGACGAAATCGCCCGCCAACTCAAGTTGCGTGACCTTGCCGGCCTCATCGTTATCGACTTCATCGACATGGAGGAAAAGCGCAACAACCGGAAAGTAGAGCACCGGCTCAAGGATGCCCTGCGTTTTGATCGCGCCCGTATCCAGGTCGGCCGCATCAGCCATTTCGGCCTGATGGAGATGTCGCGCCAGCGCATGCGCACCGGCGTCCTCGAAGGGTCCACATCGCAGTGCGCCCACTGCCAGGGAACCGGCATCATCCGCTCGACGGAGTCTGTCGCACTTGCAGTTTTGCGCGGACTTGAAGATGCTGTCATGGCGCGCTCGCGCGGTCCGCTGATTGCCACCACAACGGCGACGGTGGCTTTGTATATTCTCAACAACAAGCGCGAATTCATCGTCGAGATGGAAAAGCGCCACGGCTGGTCGGTTTCAGTTCAGGCCTCCGACAAACTCGCCGGCGCCAACTTCACCATCGAAAAGGGCCAGCCGAGCGCCGAAACCAAGACCCAGCGGCGTCCCGAACGCAGCGCGGCTGTCAGCATGGACTGGGGCTTCGAGGACGCAGAAGGCGAAGCCGATGAAAGCACCGCAGCGGAATCATCATCGAGCGACCGCACTTCAGAACCCGCAGAAGCGCGCGGCGAAACTGACGATAACCGCAAGCGCCGCCGCCGCCGCAGGCGCGGAGGGAGACGTGGCGACCGGTCATCGAACGACGGCGAAGCAAGATCGCCAGAGTCAGATGACGAGGACGGCGATGACGTGGCCGAGGCCTCTAACGACGGTTCCGACGAAAGCGATGGCGACGAGGGCGAAACCAACGCCAAATCGCAAAACGGCTCGGACGCAAACGGCGACGATGACGACAACCAGCGCACGCGTCGCGGACGCCGTCGCGGCCGTCGCGGCGGACGGCGCAATCGCGAACGCAACGCTCAAGGCCAGGCTCCAAACGATTCTGAAAGCGAAACTCAGGACGCCGGCCAGGATCACCAGCAGGCAGGCAACGACAGCCGGCAGGACATCCCCGGCTCTGGACAACAGCCCGAGCTAGAAAACGAGGCGGCATCGTCCCACCTCGATCACGACGCCCTATCTGCAGATGATCCTGCAGTTGACGCCGACCACACCGACACGGCACCGCGAAAGCCCCGCCGCCGGACGCGCCGCAGTGACAATACCGAAGCATCCACCGATCAGGCGAATGAAGTGGAAGTGGCAGGCGAAAATGATGGCGCGCCCGCCTCATCTGAAACCAAGCATGGCGAGCCGGAAGCAAAACCTTCAACCGCTTCGGTGGCAAGAGACGCCAACGGAGCTGACGAAAGTTCGGGCGATAATGCCACGTCGAAAGATCGAGCGACCCAATCGGCTGAACCCGTGCTTCAGCGCGTCAAGGTCGGCCCCGATGCGCCGGAGCACAATGCGGCCGAGCCACCGCCAACAAACGGTGAAACGGAAGCCAAACCGACACGTCGCGGATGGTGGCAGCGCCGGCTGATGGGCGAATAAGCCCTTATTCCGGCAAACCCCAAACCAACGTGGCCATGAGTTCAATCGGCCGGTCAGACAACTTCGTCTGGCCGGCCGATTTGCATTCGACTGGACGAGGAGAACTTTCCGCACTGTAATGACCTAGAGCGTGTTCACGGTCAGGGCCGAAAGCATCCACCAGACACGCAATGAGCGATCACAAGGAGAACGGGAAATGAGCTTCGAAGACATTCAAGCCGAGGTCTCGCTGTTGATGACGCAAATGCAAAACGAGCCTCATGACCGTCACGAGGTCTACAACCAGTTGATGGAAAAGATTGGCGAGCTGCGCGCCTTCGGACTGCCCATTCCCGAAGATCTGCAACGTTTCGAGGCAGCCCTCGAAGCCGAATTCGCCCAGGAACTTCGCGACAAGCACCATCCGCCCAAGACCTGACCAGCTAGACCTGACCAACTGTATTGCAACAAAAATCCCCCAGTGCTCGAAAGCACTGAGGGGCCAGGAACTCCAGACGGGCCTGTCTCTTGTGCGCAAGAGACCATGGGGGAAGGACGGGATGAACCCGAGCCGGAGCCCTTTCGCGCAATCCTCAAGGGTTTCAAGCGGGGGGATTGAACCCTGATATATGTGTTGCGCGTATCGACAGGTGTTCAGCTCAGCGAACCGCACATCGCAGCAAATGAAGCTGATTGACCTGTGCTTGGAATGCCCGCCGCGCTTGTCTGCCTCCTTTGTCTGACCGGTTCGAAAACCTGGCTACGCGTGGCGCTCATCGGAAGTTGGTAGTTTCTCCTCGTGCGATGTTTCAATGTTGCCTGAGAACATGCTCATCCGCTGTTCCCTAGGGCACACCGCACAAAATCGCTCCGCGTCTGCCCAACCGCTGTCCCCCAGTGCTCGCTCGGCGAGTACCAGGTTGTGTCTCGAATTAGAGAAGACTTCGCGTGCTCCAGAGTGTCGGAGCGCAGCCCAATTGCGATGCAAAAGAAAGGTCTCTAAGCGCCCTCGGCTGCCCGGTCGATGAAGGCGAGCGCATATTCCGGCGGGGCATCAGGCGGCAGAAGATTAAAATCTGCGCGAACCCTGAGCGCGTCCTCAAGCTTGACATGAAAGGCATCGCGGTCGAGTTCAACCGTACCGAATTGGCGCAGGTGCTCGGTCACGAACTGCGTATCCAAAAGCGTGAAACCACCCGCGATCAAGCGCCCGGCAAGATGCACGAGCGCTATCTTCGACACATCACGCATCGTCGAAAACATGCTCTCGCCAAAAAATGCGCCGCCCAGCGCGACGCCGTAAAGCCCGCCGACAAGTTGATCCTCATGCCAGACTTCTACGGTATGACAGTGGCCGAGATCGAACAGTTCGGAGTAGAGGGAACGGATCCGCTGATTAATCCAAGTCGATCGCCGCCCGGCACTCGACGCGGCACAGCCCTCGATAACACCATTGAAATCTGTATCGATCTTGACGGTAACCGGCGCGGTCTTGACCGTTCGCCTGAGGCGGCGCGGCACGTGCACGCTGTCCAACGGCAAAACCCCGCGGTTCTGCGGCTCGATCCAATACAGCGCAGGATCGTCAGAACTTTCCGCCATCGGGAAGATGCCGCAGCTATAGGCCTTCAAGAGCACCTGCGGCGTAATCTCGATCATTATGTCGTCGCGTGATGCCACGAGACGCAATACTCCCAATCAGTTCGCTTCTTGCGCCAGACGTCCGCCGGAAACCTACCGACCCGCGCACATCAGCAGCAGATTAGGGCTTTCCAAGGAATTTTTCGAGCCAATGAATATCATACATCCCATTGGCGATATCAGGTTGCCGGATCAGCTCATTGAACAGCGGAATCGTCGTCTCGATGCCGTCGATCACGAATTCCGAAAGCGCCCGCTTGAGTCGCATCAAACATTCGTTGCGCGACTTTCCGTGCACGATCAGCTTGCCGATCAAGCTGTCGTAATAAGGCGGTATCCGGTACCCCTGATAGACCCCGGAATCAACGCGCACGCCTAGCCCGCCAGGCGGATGCCAATACGTGATCTGGCCAGGCGATGGCCGGAACGTCCGTGCATTCTCGGCGTTGATCCGGCATTCGATCGCATGACCTGAAAACTGGATTTCATCCTGGCTGAACGAGAGCGTCGCCCCGGAGGCAACGCGGATTTGCTCCAGAACGAGATCGATGCCGGTAATAGCTTCGGTGACAGGATGTTCGACCTGCAGGCGCGTATTCATTTCGATGAAATAGAACTCGCCATCCTCATACAGGAATTCAACCGTTCCAGCGCCGCGGTACTTCAATTCCTTCATCGCATTGGCGACGGTCTCGCCGATCTTCTTGCGCGATTCGGAATTCAAGGCCGGCGACGGAGCTTCCTCCCACACCTTCTGGTGGCGGCGCTGCAAGGAACAGTCCCGCTCGCCCAGGTGAACCGCGTTCCCATTGCCGTCACCGAAAACCTGGATTTCAATGTGGCGAGGTTTGGTCAGATACTTTTCAATATAGACAGAATCGTCACCGAACGCGGCCTTGGCTTCTCCGCGTGCCGTTGCCAGGGAATTGCCGATATCGGCATCGCTCATGGCAACCTTCATACCGCGCCCGCCGCCACCGGCCGCCGCCTTGACGAGAACGGGATAGCCCATCTCACCAGCGATCTTGCGCGCGGCCTTTTCGCTCGTGACAGCGCCTTCAGACCCCGGAACCACAGGAATACCCAGTCGCTTTGCGGTCTCTTTTGCGGCGATCTTGTCGCCCATGGTGCGGATGTGTTCGGACGTAGGCCCGATAAAAGTGATTTTGTGCTCTTCGAGGATCTCGGCAAACCGGGCGTTCTCCGACAAGAACCCATAGCCCGGATGAACCGCATCCGCCCCAGTGATTTCACACGCCGCAAGCAGCCTTGGTATGTTGAGATAACTGTCGGAGGCGGGCGGCGGGCCGATGCACACGCTTTCGTCGGCAAGCCGGACATGCATCGCATCCGCATCAGCCGTCGAGTGAACGGCAACCGTTGCGATGCCCAGCTCTTTACAGGCCCGCTGGATGCGGAGCGCGATCTCGCCGCGGTTGGCGATAAGGACTTTGTCGAACATTATTCTTTCGCGCCTGAAAGTAGCAGATGGATGTGCGGTTTATTCGATGACAACAAGCGGCTCGCCGAACTCGACCGGCTGGCCGTTCTCAAACAGGATGGCTGTAACCGTCCCAGCCTTGGGAGCCGGGATCTGGTTCATCGTCTTCATGGCCTCGATAATGAGCAGCGTATCGCCCTGCGCAACGTTCGCGCCAACCTCGACGAACACCGGCGAGCCCGGCTCAGGCGAGCGATAGGCCGTCCCCACCATGGGCGACTTGACGGCTCCGGGGTGCTTGGCAACATCCCCCACGGCACCGCCGCCATCTGACACGCCCGCCGGAGCAGCTACGGCAACTGGCGCAACCGTTGGTGGGTAAGCTGCAGCACTGATGTGCGTCTGGCGGGCAACCTTGACCCTGAGACCGCTTTTCTCGATCTCGATCTCACTGAGCCCGGTTTCGTTGAGAAGGTCGGCGAGCTCACGGATCAATTGATTTTCCGAGCTCAGCTTGCCCTTCGCATCCTTCGCGGTCATTCGCGTCCGTCCCCTTCATTGCGGCCTGTTTTAAAGCCGTTTGTCGAATTCATCTCAACGGCATTCTATTTCAGAAGATGCCGGGCCATTGCATCGATCGCGAGTTCGTAGCCGATCGCCCCCAGCCCGCAGATCACGCCGTTTGCGGCAAGCGAAATATAGGAGTGCTGCCGAAACGATTCCCGACGGAAAATATTCGACAGATGTACTTCGATGGCTGGCAAGCTGACCGCCTGCATCGCATCCAGCAATCCGACAGATGTATGAGTAAGCGCCCCGGCATTGATGATCAGGCCGCTGGCTTTCCCGCGCGCCTCCTGAACCCATCCGATCAGCTCGCCTTCGCTGTTGGACTGGCGAAAATCAACCTCCAGATCGAGCGACTTAGCGCGTGCGCGCGTGCGTGCCTCGACGTCTGCGAGCGTCTCGTGCCCGTAGACTTCTGGTTCGCGCGTCCCCAGGAGATTGAGATTGGGTCCGTTCAGGACGTAAATCGTTTTTGCCATGCGAGTGGTGAGTGAACTCCGAATTGACCGGCGGACTGACCGCGATTCGATGACATCTCTATCATGCCCGGCAGCCAAGCGGCCGGTGACGGCAGCCTTATTCACGCAACCGTCTATCAGCTTATAGACCGTCGCGGAAGTCAGTGCGAACCCTTTGAAAACGCGCGTACGCAAGCTGCATTTTTGTATACAAGAGGCGCATCAAAACACATAAATCGGTAAAGGGCGCGGGTCAGCCCCACGCCCTATACCTGTTCTCCGGACTATCGCCGTCTCAGCAGACCGTGCAGCCACCCGACTTGCGCATCTCTTCGGCGTAGCTGGAGATCTGCTCAACGAGGTCCTCGGGAGCACCAGCAATCGTGCGGTCCCCAACGAGGAAGTGCGGCGTGCCATTGATGCCCATTTTTGTGGCAAGGTCGCGCACCAGCATAATTTCGTTGGTCACATCTTCAGCTTGCATGTCCGCCTTTAGCTTGGCCATGTCGAGACCCAGCTTCTCGGCAATCTTGAGCGAGCTGGCTTCGTCCAGGCGGCCTTCAGACTGCAGAAGTCCGCCATGAACTTCCCAGTACTTGCCCTGTTTCTTGGCAGCCAACGCCACGCGCGCGGCATCTTCCGACGCCTTGCCGAAGATCGGGAATTCCTTGAGCACGACCTTCACATTGGGGTCTTTCTCGATCAGCTTGGCCACATCCGCAAAACCGCGCTTACAGAATCCGCAGTTGTAGTCGAAGAACTCGACGACCGTGATGTCACCGTCCGGATTGCCGGCAATCGGCGATTCCTTGCGGCGGAACAGGCTCTGAGCGTTGTCCGTAATGGCCGACTTGGAGCGCTCGGCCTGAAGCTTTTCCATCCGCTTTTCGAGTTCGGCCTGGACTTCCAGGAACAGGTCAGGATTGGCCAGCAGGTATTCGCGAACGATCTTCTCAATCGAAGCCTTCTGATCCGGTGAAAACGCACCCGCTGTCTCAGCGGTCACGCGCGGGCCGCCGGAAAACGCGTTAAACGCCAGACCGGCAGCAGCCGCCACCGGAATAACCCACAACAGCCGATATCGACCGGCGGTCGAGGGAGCCAGTTTTGCAAGCATCCGCTTGATCATCGAGAAATCCTTTGTTTGGCGGCGAACGTCACCGCGATCGGCCTTAACGGCCTATTTCCGGGGCCGGATTACGTGCCGGGTTAAACTGCCGCAACACGCTAAACAACCCGTTTCTTTGTCATTCATTACACATTGCCGCGACGCAAATCAGGTCGGCGGCTTGTAGTTGATGATGTCGTCGACCTGTATCCAAAGCGGAGAACCTGTTTTCAGCCCTCGCTGAGCGCGTTTCGCCTTGATCTGGGCATCCTGCAGATTGCCCATCAAAAAGCTCTGCTGAGCGCTTGCGGCAAGCGCTTCGGGCTCGCGGCCCTGCGCACCGTAGGCGTTCGCCAGCACATTATAGGCTTGCGGATTCTTGTCTTGCACAAGCGAGGCGCGCAAAAGCTTAACGACCTCACCGAGTTTGGACTTGTCGCCCGAATAATAAAGCGCAGTCGCAAGCTCAACCTGCATCAGGCTGGCATCGCCCCCGACGAGCTTCAACGCCTGGCGGAAATACGGTACTGCTTCGGCGAACCTGCCGCCGCGTTTAAGAATGTCGCCCTTCAACTCCCGGTAATAGGGATACTGAGGTCTCGCCTCGATTAGCGCATCGATTTCCCTCAGCGACCGTTCGACCGCGCCCTGCCCTCCCTGGAAGAAGCGGGCGATGGCGCGAGCGTACCTTGCCGGCTCGCTGGTGTCGCGATCCGGGTACGTGTTGAAGACAACCTGCGGCCTCTGACTGTTTATGTAGGCAATCAGTTTCGCACGCATCAGATCGTGCCTGAACTGCAATTCCGGCGGATCGACGTTATTGTAGTAGGGGCTCTGCTCGACGAGCCTGCGGAGTTGATTGAGACGGTCCGTTGCCACGGGGTGGCTCCGCACGAACGGGTCCCTGTGCGTATCGGTCAGATATTCCTGGTCCCTGAACCGCTCAAACGTCTCAAGCATGCCGCGCCCGGACTGCTTCGTTGAGTTGAGATATTTCAATCCAGCCTGGTCGGCGGCCGATTCCTGCGAACGCCGTTCGGACAACAAGCCACGCATAACGAGTTCGCTGCCACCGTACAGCACACCTGTTCCCGCACCGCCGATTTCGCGGCCCGTGTCACCGCCAGCCACGCCGCCGGCCACCATCAGACCGATACCGAGGATTTGCATGAGCAGATTGGTCGATTGGCTCCGGGCAACGCTCGAACGCAAAGCGGCCATATGACCGCCGGCAATGTGGCCTGCCTCGTGCGCGATCACGCCGATCACCTGGTTCGGCGTCGTCGAAATCTGCAGCGTGCCCGTGTTTACGAAGACGTTGCGCCCGTCAACCACGAAGGCGTTGAACGTATCGCTGTTGACGATGCGCATCGCAACGCGCCCCGACCCGAAGCCGGCTGCCTTGAAGATCGGGCTGGCATAATCGTTGAGCAGCTCTTCGATTTCAGTATCTCGAATGAGTGGTATGCCCTGGGCGTTCGCGGGCAGCGCCGCCGTCAGTGCAACCGATCCGGCCGCAGCAATCGTAACGGCGCCACGCATGAACCGGCGGGCACGCCTCCCATCGGATACCGGTTTGATAAACCGTGCACCGGTGAGTCCTGGCAGGCCCACGAAAGGCCCGCTTTGTCTCCGCATCCCAAGTCCAAACATATGAATTCCTGTTCTCAGCCCTACAATGCAACCCGGATGCATCTGACGGGCGCCAGCATCACCAGATGAGCGCCCGTTGTTGAGGTCCGCAGAAAGCTTATTGAGCGGGCCTATTGCGGTCAACGAACCGCACCAAACTCATTTGGGAACACACACACGGCGGCACAATGAGCATTTCGAGACAGCCACTTCGGATCGGTCCGCTCGCTCAATAGCTTCGTCTTCGAACACTAGCCCGATCATATGCTGGCTCACACCAGCGCTTTTACCGAGACGCGAGCACTCCGACGATCAATTCCTAAAGCCTTCCGAGCCACCGATTTGCAAAACCACACCAGCAGGCGCAAACAATGGCAGTGCAGCCCTTTCGGCAATCAACGATGCACAATTTGGCGTGATCATGGCGCGAAGCCGCCGCTGGCTTCACCCAAGGAAATTCGCGCAGAAGCGTGAGCGTTGGGCCAGACCAGACCTGCAAAGCACAACCGACATTGCATACCTACAC
>CAYGRH010000099.1:0-10096 GCA_964352165.1 uncultured Hyphomicrobiaceae bacterium
GGAAAGAACATGGCGCGCGCGTTTCATCAGACGGACGTAAACCTGATTGGAAATATCCTTGGTGTAGTGATGAGCTGCAAGCGGCTCGGTTTCGCCGACGTCGAACATGGCTTTGCGTTCCATATCGCTGCGCAGGTGAACGGCTCCGGGCGCTCGTCCGATGTCAGGGGCCAGTGCTTTTGCCAATGAGGATTTGCCGGTGCCGGAGTAGCCGCCGACGGCAATCAGTTGCGGCGCTGACGGTTTGAGAACGCGTGCGGCGTAAGAAAAGTATGCTTGTGCTTCGTCCGCGATGCGCTGTTGGCAGGCGACCTTGCTGTCGTACTTTTTGTCAGATGCAGATTGCGTTTGAGTGTTGACGCTTTTGGTGCGTTGCCACGTTACCATAGCGCGTATGCCTGCCCGCAGGCTCAGGAACATCGGCAAGGCGCGCAAGCCGTCGAGGTCGGCTGAGTTGCGTGTGTGCCAGAGGTACTGCGCGAGCACGAGATTTGCTTCGGCCCGGTGACCGCGTTCGTCTAGGTCCATCAGCAGGAAGGCTAAGTCATAAAGAGTGTCGACAGTGGCTATAGCCTCGTCGAATTCAATGGCATCGAAGGCAGTTGGCTCAGACTTCCAGATGACGATATTGCCGGAATGCAAATCGCCGTGGCAGCGTCTGATAAAGCCTGACTGCGCGCGGGCACGCAGCACGCTTGTGCATTCTGCCAGTGCCTCTTCGACTTCCCGATGCCAGGTGCGGAGTGTTTCAGGTGTGATGATGTCGGTTGCGCTGCGCAGTACAGTTGAAAGGTCGTCGATGATGGCGCGCATTTGCGTGATGCTGTCGGCGGCATCAATTCGTTGCGCATTGGCGTGATAGCGGGCAACCATCGCAGCAATGGCCTTTGTCTGCGGTTCAGGCAGCGGGCCTGAACCGAGCCGGTTTGCGAGCAGGTCGGCTTGTGGGAATGAGCGCATGCGTAAGGCCCAGTCCACGATCTCGCCTTCGTCGCCGATGGTCAGTTCGCCGCTGGGAGATTTCCGGATCGCCTCGATGCCTGAGTAGATCCCGGGCGCATGGCTGCGGTTGATTTCATACTCACGCGCGATCGCCCGGTGCCGCTTTTCCAGCGTGGAAAAATCCATGTAGGAGAATTTTACCGGTCTCTTGATCTTGAACGTGGTTTCGGGGCCGACGAAGACGATTGCGCCGTGGGTTTCGATTTTCTGCACGCGCTCGGATTTTGATAGGGACACCGCGGACTTCACTCGTGCGGCTTGTTTCTCAAGGAATGCCATGACTTCGGGCGCAGGAGAGTTCTGGGTCACGATTTTAAGGGCCGTCTCGTTGCGTGATTTTGCGGATAGGGCAGAGAGTGTCACGGCGCGTTGGCGAAATCACGCGGCGAAAATCGGCGGCGGTGATGAAGGGGCGGACAATATCGCGCAGCGCCCAAATGTTCGGCAGTTATCGCTGCGCGTTGTCGGCTGATGCGAGGATGCCACCCGCCCGGGTGAAACGCCGCAAACGCCAAACGCCAGAGGCAATATGTGATATTGTGCACATCGACTCGCGCCATCATTTGCCGCGCGTCTTTGTTGTTTGATTTATTTTTGGGCATTATTTGCCTGTGATTGTTTCTTGTGCAGACTAAGTCGAGTCACTTAGGTTGAAGTCAATAAGAAACTCCTGGGACGAACGCCTATTCGATCTCTCTGCCTCCGGTGGGGAGCGGAAGTTTTAGGCTGGTACTTCGAAGCAGGAGAAAACTCCATGATTGTCATCGTACTTTCCGTCTGCATGATTCAGGACGCTGGTAAGTGTAAAGACGTCAATTTGAACTTCATGGCGGATAACGTTACTCCACAGCAGTGCATGATGTACGGGCAGTCCGAAATCGCCAAGTGGATGCAAGGTCACCCGAACTGGCGTATCGCGCGGTGGTCGTGCGGCCGTGCGGGGCAGCTCGCCAAAGCATGATCCTGGAACTTCTGCGAGTTGGAACGATTTGCTCGTTCCCGCCTGCAGAGATGTGATGGGCTTTTCGAAAAATTCATTCGGGCGATGGTGCGCGCCGGATTGAGGGCCTAAAGTCAGCGGCTGAAATGCCGCTACTGGAGGCTTAGATGTCCGACGACACTCAATCAACTGAAGCCAAATTCGCGACCCTTGCCGTTCATGCGGGGGCTGCTCCTGATCCTACGACCGGTGCACGCACCACGCCGATCTATCAGACGGCTTCCTACGTGTTCAACGATGCCGATCATGCCGCTTCGTTGTTCGGACTGGAAGCGTTCGGCAACATCTACACGCGGATTACCAACCCGACGCAGGCTGTGCTGGAGAGCAGGGTTGCTGCGTTGGAAGGCGGCACTGCCTCGCTTGCGGTCGCATCGGGTCACGCGGCGCAGTTTCTGGTCTTTCATACGCTGCTGGAGCCGGGCGATGAGTTCATCGCGGGCCGGCAGGCGTATGGTGGAACGGTCAATCAGTTCAACCACTCATTCAAGAAGTTCAATTGGAACGTGAAGTGGGCCGACAGCACGCGGCCTGAAACGTTTGAAGCAGCCATTACCGACAAGACGCGCGCGATTTTTATCGAATCAATTGCCAACCCGGGCGGTATCGTCGTTGACATCCCCGCCATCGCCGCGGTCGCCAAAAAGGCCGGAGTGCCTTTGATCGTCGATAACACGCTTGCAACGCCCTACCTGTGCCGGCCGAAGGAACATGGTGCAGATATCGTTGTGCACTCGCTGACGAAATTTCTTGGCGGGCACGGCAATTCGATCGGCGGTGCGCTGGTCGACTGCGGAACTTATGACTGGCTTGGCAGCCGGCATCGCTACAAGACGATGGTCGAGCCAAACGCCTCGTATAACGGGATGAAGCTTGCCGAGACATTCGGCGATTTTGCGTTCGCGATTGCCGCGCGCGTTATGGGACTGCGCGATATCGGGCCTGCGATTTCACCGTTCAATGCGTTCATGCTGCTGACTGGGATCGAGACCCTGCCGCTGCGTATGCAACGCCATTGCGACAATGCGCTGGCGGTAGCGACCTGGCTTGAGGCGCATCCGAAAGTTGCCTGGGTGAATTACGCCGGCCTTCCGTCGAACGCCTATCACGCCATGCACAAGAAGATCTGTCCGAAAGGTGCAGGCGCGGTGTTCACGTTCGGATTGAAGGGCGGCTATGAGGCCGGCGTCGGGCTGGTGTCGGGCCTGCAACTCTTCTCGCATCTGGCCAACATCGGCGATACGCGCAGCCTTGTGATCCATCCGGCTTCGACGACGCACCGGCAGTTGACCGATGAGCAACGCATCGCAGCGGGAGCCGGTCCTGACGTGGTGCGACTGTCTGTGGGCATCGAAGACAAGGACGATCTGATAGCCGACCTGGAACAGGCGCTGTCGCGGGTTGCGTGAGGCCCGCCGTTAGGTCGTCGATTTGGCAGCAATTGCGGCGTTCATAAGCCGTTCAGCCGTCAATCCGCCATATAAGGGGAGCAGTCGGGATCCGTTTTGAAACCGATTCCCCTTAATGTCGGGAGGCGCCCATGACGGGCTGGAATTCGCGTGACTTTGGTTCGTCCAGCATAAGGGACGGTTTCGGCCGTCTCTTCATTCTGCTGGCTATTGTTTGCTCTGCTGCGGTGGTGGCTGCGTCGGCTCCGGGGTCGGCGTTCGCGCAGGGCTACCGGTCGACTGATTATGATGCTCCTGCCCGTTTCCGGGGTGAGCGTTTTGATCGATTGCGCGCGGAGCTACGGCAGTACGGGCGCTGGGTCGATCACCCCATGTGGGGCGAAGTCTGGCAACCTGATGCCGGTCGCAATTGGCGTCCGTTCGCCGACGGCCAGTGGGATTTCGATCCTGAGGGCGGCGGCTGGACGTGGGTCTCGAACGAAGACTTCGGCGGCATCGTCTATCACTATGGTCGCTGGGACCTGGATGAGCGCCGTGGTTGGGTCTGGGTGCCTGGTAACGAATGGTCTCCTGCGTGGGTTATGTGGCGCAAGGGAGCCGGTGTGATCGGCTGGGCGCCGCTGCCACCGGATCAGCGCCGATTTGGAGATAGTTCGCGCCGCGATGATGATGGCGGGCCATTTGATCTGGCGATTGCCGACATTTGGATGTTCGTTGACTTCGAGGACTTCGACTCCGAGCGGGTTTACCGCTACGCGCTGGATCGTCACGACAACGAAGACATGCTCGATGAAACCGATCCGGTGTTTCAGATCGAGACCGAGCGGTCAGGCGATTATGTCTCCTCCACATACAGCGGGCACGACCGGTTTGAAGTTTATTCGGCTCCGATGCTGCGGCCGCGCACAACGTTCAGGCTGTTTGACAACTTCGACATTGTCATTCGCGATTACCGCAGGCCGCGGCGGATCTATCGCTCGGATCGCAGATTCATCTATCGGCCGATCATCCGCAATCGTTCGGTCTACATCCAGAGCCCCGAGCGTCGGCGCGCGCGTGCCAATCAAGGCGATCGGCGCAGGTTTGTGCGCGATGGGAACCGTGGACGCGATGGCAGGCCTGCGGAACGCAGAGTGCGCAATGTCGATCGCGAGCGCAGACGCAATAATGCGGGGGGAACACCTCGGCGGTCAAAGCAGCAGCGCAGCAATGGGGACCGCCGGATCAAGGCCAAGCCGCAACGCGCCAAGGTGACCAACACCAGGCGGGCAGCCTATCCCAACGCTGCGGCACGAGACGCCGCCCAAGCTCGCGCCGCCAGAAAGGCGGCCGCAAAAGATAGAGCGAACCGGGTTCGTAATTCCGTGAAGCGGGCCGCCCCGGCCAGGACGGAGAGTAGAGGGGCTTCTCGTAAATCCAATGCGAACACAGGTGAGCGCCGGGCCAATGCGGGCAACAAGACAAGGTCGCGCCCCAACGGTCAAAGGGCTGGCGAAAGATCCGGTCAGAAAAGGAACGGTGAAAGGGCCGGCAACAGGAAAAAAGATGGCAAGGGTGAGCGGCGCAAGAAGGGCAACCGCCAATAACCTCTGGTCGGCGCTGAAAATTGCTCAGAATGGCCGAGCAGGTTTGCGGCCAGTGCCTGCCTGTGATCGATTAAAGTCTTGCTTAAGCGTTGCTCAAGTGGCCTTCCCGCTTTGACGTATCAACTACGATGGAACCTCACCCGGCTGCGGCGGCGCAGCTGGGCGAATGTTCTGATCAGCCACGCACCTTGACGTAACTGCCCGGCGCATCCTCGATGACGCCCAGGTTTTCGCCGGGTTCGCGCGGTTCGATCTGGTCGCCTGAGTAGCCTCCGAGCCAGTCCGTCCAGTGCGGCCACCATGAACCGGGATGCTCGCGCGCCATTTCCATCCATTCCTGGAGGGTGTCGGCGGCTGCCTTCTTGGCCGTCCAGTACTGGTATTTCATCTTCTCAGGTGGGTTGACCACTCCTGCGATGTGGCCCGAACCGGAAAGCACGAACTCGACCTTCCCGCCGAACAGCTTGGAGCCGATGAAGACCGACTGGGCCGGTGCGATGTGGTCTTCTTTGGTTGCGACTTCAAAGATCGGGATTTTGATCTTGGACAGATCAAGGCGCGTGCCCTCGATGGTCATCTCGCCTCTTGCGAGGCGGTTTTCATTGTAGAATTCGCGCAGATAAAACCGGTGGTTGGCCGCCGGCATCCGGGTTGAGTCCTGGTTCCAGTACAGAAGATCGAATGGGAACGGTTTCTTGCCCAACAGGTAATTGTTGACGATATAGGGCCAGATAAGGTCGCGCGGACGCATCATGTTGAAGACGTTGGCCATGCGCGAACCGTCGAGGTAGCCGCGCTCCGTCATCATTTCTTCGAGGCTCGCGAGCTGGGCGTCATCGGTGAACAGCAGCAGGTCGCCGGCCTTGGTGAAATCGACCTGGGTCGTCAGGAAGGTGACGGATTTGAAGGTGTCGTCGCCGTGGGCTGCGAGGTAGGCAAGCGTGGAAGCGAGCAGCGTTCCACCAACGCAATAACCAAGCCCGTTGATGCGCTCCAGGCCGGTTTCGCGTTTGACGGCGTCAGCTGCGGCGAGCACGCCTTCCTGCATGTAGTCTTCAAAGCGTTTGCCTGCGAGTTCGGCGGTCGGGTTCACCCATGAAATGACAAATACGGTGAAGCCTCGGTCGACGGCGTTCTTGATGAAGCTCTTGGCCGGCGTCAGGTCCAGAATGTAGAATTTGTTGATCCAAGGCGGAACGACCAGGAGCGGTGTCTCGTAGACCGTGTCGGTGGTCGGTGTGTATTGGATGAGCTGAATGATGTCGTTCTGGAATACGACCTTTCCCGGCGTCATGGCGAGATTCTTGCCGACTTCAAACGCCTGCAGGTCAGTCTGGCTGATTTTCAAGAGGTCGCCGGACGTCTCCATGTCCTTGAGCAGGTGCTCCATGCCCTTGACGAGGTTGCCGGCATTCGTCGCGAACGTCTCGCGCAGCACTTCCGGGTTGGTCATGGGGAAGTTCGAGGGTGAGAACGCGCTCATGTAGAGGCGGAAGTAATATTCGGCGCGCTGGCGTTCGCGTTCGTTCAGTCCGTCCGTCTGGGACAGCATGTCCTGCGCCCAGTTCTGGGTGACGAGGTAGCTCTGCTTCCAGAAGTCGAAGTATGGATTAGAATTCCATTGTGGATCCTTGAAGCGGTTATCACCAGCATCGGGCTTTACGACCGGGGGCGAGTTCTGACCGCTCATACGCAACAAGGTTGAATTCCAAACCTGCATATAGTCGCGGGCGAGCTGGGTTTGCGCTTCGGCAAGGCGACCGGGGTCGCTCATCCACATGCTGACAACATCGGCGACCGTTTTCGTCGCCTCGGTCATTTCCGTCGTGGTCGAATACGGGCTCATCGAGCTGTCGGCGCGCTCAAGATACTCGGCCATTGCCCGGCCGCTTTCTTCGAACAGCTTCAGCATGTTCCGGCCGAATTCTTCGGGGTTGTCGATCTGGTAGGTTTCCAGGTCCTGGCTGGGACTTTTGGATTCTTTTTGCATGTCGTTTCGGGGCCCAATTCTGCTTTTTGACCGGCGCGCCACTGGCTCGGTGCAGACACTATACATGCGCCGCGATGTGTTTTCATTCCTACGGTGGGCTACATCAGGGGTATTCTTGAGGGATGCGCCAGCGCTCCGGTACATTCGCACCGTTATTGTGCGGTGCAGCGTGGATTGTTTGGGAAAACCTGCCCGTGGACTGCCATCCTCGATCTGCCTGCTGCATTCGGCCTTCATCGTCGGCGATTGTTTGCACGGATATTGAGAGAATTCCGATTTGCTGCGGCATTTGCGAACGTGCGCGCACTGGACGGGCATGCTGGAAGAAGCGTAAACATTTACGGTGGAGGTCGCGTTGGTTGGCAGCCAGCACGGCAACCTCTCGTGCGTGTGCAACCTGTTTCGGTCTGGCGAAGTGCGGTGCCCGGTCGGGATTGTGCAACGGGTGCCTTAGGGGTTTGGCGCGGCGTACTTTTCGGGGGCTTCGCAAGCATTGCGTAGATGCCAATGGCTTTGGCCGTTACTGTCGCCGAGTGTTGGCCCTGTCTGCTGCCCGAGGCCCTGCTAAATACGTTACGACTTTGCCGCGAAATTCAACCCGTCTGACAACAGCCCATAGAAGAAGAGATAGCTCCGGTGATCGAGGAATTTCATCGCATCAAGCGGCTTCCGCCGTACGTGTTTACCGAGGTCAACAGGCTGAAGGCCAGCGCGCGTGCGCGGGGGGCTGACATCGTCGACCTGGGTATGGGTAATCCTGATCTGCCAACGCCGCAGCATATCGTTGATAAACTCGTCGAGACGATCGGCAAGCCGCAGACCAGCCGTTACTCGGTCTCCAAGGGGATACCGGGATTGCGCCGTGCGCAGGCGGCTTACTACGAGCGCCGTTTCGGGGTGAAGCTCAACCCCGAGACGCAGATCGTCGCGACGCTGGGGTCGAAAGAGGGCTTTGCCAATATGGCGCAGGCCATTGCCGCGCCCGGCGACGTCATCCTTGTGCCCAACCCGACGTACCCGATTCATGAGTTCGGCTTCATCATTTCCGGTGCATCGATCCGGCATGTGCCAGCCGGCAACGGTGAAGAATTCCTGCGCGCGGTGGAGCGGGCCTGCAAGCATTCGGTGCCCAGTCCGCTGGCTCTCGTGCTGTCGTATCCATCGAACCCCACGGCCATGGTCGCCGATCTCGACTTTTATACCGCTGCGGTGGAGATGGCCAAGCGGCTCAATCTGATCATTCTGTCGGATGTCGCTTATGCCGAGATCTATTTTGAAGACAATCCGCCGCCTTCGATCCTGCAAGTGCCTGGCGCGATGGATGTCGCCGTCGAATTCACCTCGATGTCCAAGACCTATTCCATGCCGGGTTGGCGGATGGGGTTCGCGGTCGGCAATGAACGCTTGATCGGTGCGCTGGCGCGCGTGAAATCGTATCTCGATTACGGAGCGTTTACGCCGATCCAGGTGGCTGCTGCTGCTGCGCTCAACGGCCCGCAGGATTGTGTGGTCGAGGTGCGCGAAACTTATCGCAAGCGGCGCGATACACTTGTTGAAAGCTTTGCGCGCGCGGGCTGGAACGTACCGCCGCCGCCAGCGACGATGTTCTGCTGGGCCCCGATCCCTGAGCCGTTCCGCGAGTTGGGTTCGGTGGAGTTTTCCAAGCTTCTGATCGAGAAGGCCGACGTTGCGGTTTCTCCAGGTCTCGGCTTCGGGGAATATGGGGAAGGGTTCGTGCGAATTGCGCTCGTCGAGAACGAGCACCGCATTCGGCAGGCCGCGCGCAGCTTGAAGAAGTTCCTCGCCCAGCCGCCGGAAAACATGCATAACGTGATCCCGATTTCGCAAACCGCAAGCCGATAAAGTCTCAATCATATCATGACCAAACCGCTTAATCTGGGCATCGCCGGTCTTGGCACCGTCGGGTCCGGCCTCATTGAACTTTTGAACACGCATGGCGGCAGGCTCGATACGGGTTTGCCTCGTGCGTTGCGGATTGCTGCGGTGAGCGCGCGGGACCGGTCGAAGGATCGCGGCGTGGACCTTTCAGGTTATCGCTGGTTTGACGATCCGGTGGCGCTGGCAACCGACCCCGAAATCGACGTCGTCGTTGAACTGATCGGCGGGGATGAGGGGCCGGCGCGCGACTGTGTTGAAGCGGCGCTGAACGCTGGCAAGCATGTGGTGACGGCAAACAAGGCGCTGGTTGCCAAACATGGACTGTCGATTGCCAAGTTGGCCGAGGACGCAGGCGTTGCACTTAACTTCGAGGCGGCCGTCGCGGGCGGTATCCCGATCATCAAGACGCTGCGCGAGTCGCTTTTTCCAAATGACATCCAGCGCGTCTACGGCATCTTGAACGGCACCTGCAACTACATCCTGACAACGATGGAAGAAGAGCAGCGCTCGTTTGCCGACGTTCTAAAGGAAGCGCAGGAAAAGGGTTACGCCGAGGCCGATCCGACATTCGATATCGGCGGGTTCGACACCGCGCATAAGCTGGCCATTCTGGCCAGCCTGGCGTTTGGCACCGAAGTGGCCTTCGATCAGGTTGATGTCGAGGGCATCGAAGCCGTCACGCAGGCAGATATCGAGGCTGCCTCCAGGCTGGGCTACCGCATCAAGCTTCTGGGAGTGGCTCAACGCACACCGAGCGGCATCGAGGCGCGTGTGCATCCGGCAATGGTTCCAGACAACTCTGCCGTTGCGGAAGTCTGGGGCGTGACCAACTGCGTGGCCGTCGATGGCGATTTTACCGGCTCGCTGCTTCTGGTTGGGCCCGGCGCAGGGGCGCATCCGACTGCTGCTGCGGTGGCTGGAGATATCGTCGATATCGCGCGCGGGCTCGTCATTCCCCCGTTCATTGTGCCGACCAGCCAACTCAAGCCGCATCGCAAAGCGCAGCTTGGTGAACACCAGGGTGCCTACTACGTCAGGCTGTGCGTTTACGATAAACCCGGTGCGATGGCGGTGATCGCAAAGCGCATGGGCGACCGTGATGTATCCTTGGAAAGCGTAATGCAGAGGCGAGACCGTGCCGGGGCAGGCGAGAGGTCGGTTGCAGGTGCGCCAGCCTCCGTAACCATTATCACGCATGAAACCACCGAAG
>CAYGRH010000100.1:0-10043 GCA_964352165.1 uncultured Hyphomicrobiaceae bacterium
CACGGCGCAGGTCGAAGCGCTGGCAGCGCGACAACACCGTGACCGGTACTTTCCGGATTTCGGTCGTTGCGAAAATGAATTTGACGTGTTCGGGCGGCTCCTCAAGCGTCTTCAGCAGCGCGTTGAACGCGCCTTTCGACAGCATGTGGACTTCGTCGATGATGAAGACCTTATAGCGGGCAAGCAACGGCTTATACCGCGCGCTCTCGATGATCTCTCTGATGTTGTCGATGCCGGTGTTGGAGGCCGCGTCCATCTCGATCACGTCGGGGTGGCGGCTTTCCATGATCTGCGCGCAATGCACGCCGTAGTCAGCGGGATCGCGCGGCAAATCAACGGTGGGGCGGTCTTCGCCTCCGTCACGGGCGAAGTTGAGGGCGCGCGCCAGAATGCGCGCGGTGGTCGTCTTTCCCACACCGCGCACGCCCGTCAGCATGTAGCCCTGCGCAATGCGGCCGGATGTGAACGCATTGCTCAGGGTCGCGACCATCGCGTCCTGGCCGATGAGGTCGGCGAACGTTTGCGGGCGGTACTTGCGGGCGAGCACGACGTAGGGCGCGGCTGTTGCCGACTCTGCCTCGTCGTTGGGGCCGGAGCCCTCCGCGTCTGTTTTCTTTGCTGCCATGGGCGGGACTATAGCCGGTGGATTGGAGCGTTGCACCCTTGGATGCAGCACTGCGCAGCAGAGCGGCTGTCAGCCGATCCGGCCCGCAATTGCGGGGAAAATGAGCGATTGGGAAGGAAGTTAAGGCTGGCGGACGACCCGCGTCCTGATCGTTAGGGCTGCTTCGTTCCCGACCTGACCCGGTTGGCGAGGGATGCGTCCGCCGCCAGCCCGCCGGGAATATGGCTGCATGTCGGGCGGGATGCAAGGGGTTGGAGTTTGGTTTGGCCCACACTTCCTGAAGTCGTGCGGGGCTGGAGTCTTGTTTGGCCCGCACTTCCTGAAGTCGTGTGGGGCTGGTTGCCTTCTAGCGTTTGTTGGTGTGGCGGCCGGTGTGGGGTTGGGAAGCTTCAGCCCTTGAACCAGGCTTTGGAGATCTCGTCGAAGAAGGCGTGCGAACCGATGCGAAGGTTGCGGACGGCATAGCCGCCTTCCTGCACAAAAAGGGTTGGTACGCGGAGCGAGGCAAGACGGGCGGCGATAGAGCGAAGACCGCCGGTTGAAATCGAAAACGAACCGGTTGGATCGCCGCGCATGATGTCGAAACCGAGCGAAACGACGAGGTAGTCCGGCTTGAAACGGCGTATCGCGCCTAGGGCTTCTTCCAGAACGCGCAGATAGCGAGCGTCGTCGACCGGCGGTTCGAGCGGCCAGTTGCGGTTGCACCCGATGCCTGCGCCCTCGCCGCGTTCGTCTGCGTAGCCCGAGAAGTTCGGATAAGCGTGGCTGGGGTGGCCGTGGATCGACAGCGTGAACACGTCGGCCCGGTTATAAAATAAATCCTGTCCGCCGTTGCCGTGATGATAATCGACGTCGAGAAGGGCAACCTTTTGCCCCCCATCGGCGAGATAGTTGGCGGCGATGCCTGAGTTGTTGAGGTAGCAAAACCCGCCATAGATCCGGCGTTCAGCATGATGCCCAGGCGGGCGGGTCAAGGCATAGGCGAACCGGTCGCCTTCGCGCAGGCACTGAGCTGCGGTCAGGGCGACGTCGGCTGCCTGGCGAGCAGCGGGAAATGCGTTGTGCGTCAGTGGCGTGAACGTGTCGGCGCAAAAATAGCCGGCTCGGTCTTCAAGCGCCTTGGGCGCGCGGTCAGGCCTTCGGATCGGAAAGACCTCCGGGTAGACGATGGCCTTGTCTGACAGGCGTGCGCAAACCGCCTTGAGATATTCAAACAGCGCAGGCTCGTGCACGGCTGTCATCCAACGGTCGGGAAAACGTTTCGCTGGCAGACGTTCGATCGGCAAATCCTCCAGACCGCGCAGGATCTGGCGCACACGGACGGGACGCTCAACGTAACCCCGCTCGCGCAAATGGTGGATTTCGTGGCCTTCGGCGACCACCATGCGGATCGGCTTGACGCGGGCGTTTGCCTTGCTGCGGCGGGCTGATGTGGGGGCAACTGCGCCAATCCCGGCCTGCTGGCTTTCGGCTTCGCCGAGCGGTCGCAAACGGACGGGGTCGTCGCGAAAGGAGCGCACGATGCCCGCCACGAAATGATCTTTGTCACCGAAGCCGTACTGTGTCTCCAGAATGCGGCGCACCGCTTTGCGCGCTTGAGCCCTGGGCAGACGCGGTGGCTTGTTCAACGGGTCGAACATCAGCATCGTGAGGTAGTTGGCATTTCGCAGATTGGGCTTGTTGTCCCAATCGGTGCCTTCGACGACACGGGCACCGAAGCGCTCGTAGAATTTCATGCGTGAACGGTTGACCGCCAGCCGCTTTTTGTCATCCAGCATCGCGGGATCATCAGGCGGGACGTCCAGCAACAGGCCGCGAGCCCCCTTGCCTTCGAGCACTTCACGGGTGGCTTCATACAATGCGCCGCCGATGCCACGCGACCGCTGGGCGGGGTCGCTTGCGATATACTGAAGATAACCGATATGGATTTCAGGGTAGTAGAACACGAAGCTCATGCCCGTTACCGCGTTGGCCTTTTCGGCGGCCAGCAACAAAATGGGCTCGAAATCCAACTCTGCGCGGCGGCGCAGCCAACGGGCGATGCGGTCCGCACCGTCTGTCTCATACGGGAAAGCCTGCCGGAAAAGCGTCTGTGCCTGGGCAAAGAGTTGTCGATTTTGCTGCGATGACACATCGGTGATGTAGGAAAACCGGATCATTTGGCGTACCTGAAGAAAACATCGGTCCTCTGAGGCAGGCCTGCAGGCTTTTTTTAGGCGCACAGTAGGCGCAGGAGGCGGGCGATCTATATCACTGCTGCGAAGCGGTTGTCTGCGACACGTTTGATGCCGTAAACATCAGGCCTCAGTCATCGGGCCGCAATGGTCAGACGTGGTCCGGTTCGCAGCGAAGATGTTGCTGGTGCCCCGCGCGCAGAAGGAAATTGTCATGTTACCCAAACTTGGCGCTGCTCACCGGCTGGACCGGCAATGCGACCTGCGTTCCGACAAGGAGTACGTCGAAAACCTGATCAACGCGGAGGCGTCGCGCTTTTTCGTTCTGGCCGGCGGCAAACCGGTGATCGAGAGCAACCCGGATCGAACCGAGGCTTCAATCAAGTGGTTTGAGAAAGAACCGCTACAGGATCTGGGCCTGCCTGTTCTCGATGCGATCCTATTGGGGACGGAGCCTGATACCGGCGCTGGCCGGTTTGCGATCGCCATCTCCGACCATCTCGCGCATCATTCGCCGGAAATACGAGAAGCCTTCGATACCATCGTCGATCTGCGCTCGCTGGCGACGCAAGGTGTATTGGCCGAGGATGAACTGGCACTTCTCAGTCAGGCAGCGGGACTTGCCAACTGGCATGAGGAAACGCGCTGCTGCGGTCGCTGCGGCGGCTCGATGTCCAGCCGCAACGGGGGCTGGAAGCGGCGCTGCTGGGCGTGCAAGAGCGAAGTGTTCCCCCGCGTTGATCCGGTCGTGATCATGGCGATCACAGATGGCGAGCGGCTGGTTCTCGGCCACGAGGAGCGATTCCCCTCGTTGATGTATTCGACGCTCGCAGGCTACGTGGAACCGGGCGACGATATCGCTCATGCAGTGCGGCGCGAGACCAAGGAAGAGGTTGGCCTGGATATCGGCGATGTGCGCTTTGTGGGCGGTCAGCCCTGGCCGTTCCCGCATTCGTTGATGATCGGATGCATGGCAATCGCCGAGCCTGCCGCACTCAAGGTCAATACCAACGAAATCATCGATGCCCGCTGGTTCACGCGCGACGACGTTGCCGCGATGATCAAGCGTCAACACGCGGACGGGTTCTGGGTGCCCGGTCCGCATTCCATGGCGTATGCCCTGATCAACACCTTCCTGGAAGAGACGAGCTGAAGGAACGGAATGGCGAAGTCCAACACATTGCGCATGATCCGATTGGTGGCATGGGGTGCGGTGGCGCTTATCGCGCTCGTTGCGGGAGCGCTTATGCTGGGTGAGCTGCAAAAAGCAGCCCGGCAGGGTGCAAGCCTGCCCGGCGCGGCACGCATCGGAGGAACCTTCGAGCTTACCGATCAGACCGGCAAGACGTTTTCAAGCGAGCAGCTTAAGGGCAAGCCGCATCTTGTGTTTTTCGGGTTTACACATTGCCCGGACATCTGCCCGACAACGCTGCTTGAGCTTACGAATCTGCTTGAGAGCATGGAGCAGAAAGCCGATGAGCTCGAGGTCATTTTTATTACCGTCGATCCCGCGCGCGATACGCCGGAGAGCCTCAACAGTTATCTTGCTTCGTTTGATCCGCGCATTACCGGACTGACCGGGAGCAGCGAGCAGATCAAGAAAGCCGCAAATCTCTATCGCGCGGTTTACGAAAAAGTGCCGAGCGCCGATGGCACGGACTACACGATGAACCACACCGCAACGGTCTACCTGATCGATAGTACAGGCGCACTCTCTTCAACGTTCGCTTGGGGCGAAGACATCGAAACCCAGCGCAAGAAACTGGCCCGCCTACTCGCGAAGTAGAGGCGGGTCGGCAAGCTCAACTCCTCGCCACATCTTCACACGCAGCGCCCGCCATCGACCTCAAGCGCAACTCCGGTGATGAAACCTGATGCCGGTTCGGCCAGGAAAACGGCTGCGTTGGCGATGTCGGCTGGACGCGACATGCGGCCGAGCGGGATCGTCGCCACGAAGCGCGCACGGTTTTCCGGTGTGTCGGGTACGCCCATGAATTGCTCCAACATGCCGGTTTCGCCGATCACCGGATTAATGGCATTGACGCGAATGTTTTTTGGCGCCAACTCGGCTGCGAGCGATTTGGTCAAGGTGATGGCTGCGCCTTTCGAGCCGTTGTACCAGGTCAGGCCGGGGCGGGGGCGCACTCCTGCAGTCGATGCGGTGTTGATGATGACGCCGCCGCCGGATTGTTCGAACGCCGGGACGCAGGCCTGTGTCATTAGGAAAATGGCCTTCACGTTGACGGCATAGATGCGGTCGAATTCGTCTTCGCTGACTTCCAGAGCGGATTTGTTGGCGTGAGTGTAGCCAGCATTGTTGACCACGATCGTCAGCGCGCCGAATGCGGAGAGGGCGCAGGCGACGGCAGCCTCGACGTCTACTCGCTTGGTCACATCCATCTGAAAGGCAACCGCGCTCTCGCCAATGCCGCGGGCGACGTCGTCGGCGGCTTCACCGTTCAAATCGGCAATGACAACCTTTGCGCCTTCAAAAGCGTAGGCCTCCGCGATGCCGCGGCCGAAGCCTGATGCCGCACCCGTGACGATTGCCGTCTGTCCGTTCAAGCGCCCCATGTCGCGCCTCCCCTTTCGGCTTCAATGCGTTTGTCTACGTGGCTCGGCGCAAATGCCTAGCGTCGAGCGGCGGACAGACCGTGCTGCCTGCTATCGCTGGCTCTCCTATCCCAGGCCCTTCCCTATCCCAGGCCCTTCGCCGGAATAGGGCCGGTGCTTGCCATCTTTGCCGCTTCGATGCGGAAAGGGCTTGCCGGATAAGTTCCAAGCAACTTCAACTGACTGGAAAAGAAGGACAATTCTTCGAGCGCCAATTGCACCATGCGATCGTTCGGATGGCCTTCGATGTCGGCGTAAAACATCGAAGCATTGAACGATCCTTCGAGCTGGTAGCTTTCCAGCTTGGTCATGTTGACCCCATTCGTGGCAAACCCGCCCAGTGCCTTGTAGAGCGCTGCTGGCATGTTGCGGACGCGGAAGATGAAGGTCGTCACGACCGGGCCGTCGCCGGGTTCGGCATCGTCAGGCTCTGCCGACAACATGACAAATCGTGTGGTGTTGTGCAGTTCGTCCTCGATGTCGCTCTTCAGCGTTTCCAGGCCGTAGATCTCTGCGGCCAGCGTGGTCGCGATGGCGGCGAGCGAATTGTCGTCTGACTCTGCAACGAGGCGCGCGGAGCCTGCTGTGTCAGCTTCCGGCACCGGGCGCAGGCCCAACTCGCGCAACGCCTTGCGGCATTGGCCCAGCGCGTGCGTGTGGCTCATCACGGATTTGATATCCGACAGCTTCGCTCCGGGCTTTGCGAGCAACTGATGGCGGACGCGCAAGAAGTGTTCGCCGACGATGTAGAGATCAGCGTTCGGAAGCAGATGATGGATATCGGCAACGCGGCCTGCGACCGAGTTTTCAACCGGGATCATAGCGAGTTGGGCATCGCCCGATTTCACCGCACCCAGGGCATCCTCGAACGTCGCGCAGGCCATGGGTTCCATGTCCGGATAGACTTCCGCGCAGGCCAGATGCGAATTTGCTCCGGGTTCGCCCTGGAAGGAGATACGGCCTTTAGTTTTTTTCATTTCGTTTGTTGCTGACACGTTGAACCTGCGTTCTTCTTCAAGATTCGGCTCTGCCGAGTTTACCGTTCCGTCGTGCCAACAGGCCATATCAATGTCCTGTTCGAGCTCGGCGGGTTCCTGTTCATGCTTGCGATTTGAAGTGCGCGCGGGCGCGCTCCAGATCCTCGGGAGTATCGACGCCTAGCGGCACGGTGTCGACAACGGCGACATCGATACGCATGCCGTCCTCCAGGGCGCGAAGCTGTTCGAGACGCTCGCGAAGCTCAAGAGGGGAAGGGCGCAGTGAAACAAACCTCTCCAGCGCGGGGCGGCGATATCCATAGATGCCGATGTGGTGGTAGAGCGGGCCGTCACCGTGAGGGGCGGTGGCGCGCGTAAAATAGAGGGCGCGAAGCATTTCCACGGCAGTAGCGTCTGGCGTTGACGGCGGAGGCATCGCGGCAGGGGCCGCGCCCAGCCGCGGGGGAGCGCCACGGCCCGGCCGCGGATCGGCATCGGTTGCACGGATCGGCGTGCCGACAACCTTCACGACGTTGGGATTGTCGCGTTCGTGGTCCTGGGTGATGGGCGCTGCAAGCGTGGTGATGTGCGGGCCCTTTACGCGCAGTGGGGCAATGCAGGCATGGATCAGATGCGGTTCCAAGGTCGGCAGGTCGCCTTGAAGGTTGATGACGAATTCCGCGTCGCCCTCGGGATCGACTTTGTTGATTGCCTCGAAAACGCGATCGGAACCCGATGCATGGTCCGCGCGGGTCATGACAGCTTCACCGCCAGCCGAGCGAATGACATCGCGCACGTCTTCGGCATCCGTTGCAACGACGACCCGGCCGACTTCGGCGGCACACGCCCGGCGCCAGACGTGCACGATCATCGGCTCGCCTGCGATCTCGGCCAAAGGCTTTCCCGGCAGGCGTGTGGCTTCGAGCCGGGCCGGGATCACGATCAGGGCGTTCAGCATGGGAGGTAGAGCCTTTCGTTATAACTGGCGTTGCTGCGCGGGCGCTGGTTTGCGCAATGTTGCGCGGGCGATCAAGTTCGAGATGCCACTGAGCCGATATCACGGCGGCATGCGAATCCCGCTTCAGCATCGGCGTCGCGAATTTACCATATCGCAATGCGGCTCATTGCTGAGTGTGGTTGGGTGACAATTGGTCTCGCTCCACACGCTGTTAGACATCCCCAAGTCGTGTTGCAAGGGACCGGGGAATACCTATAGTCACCGCAAATTGCGGAGTCGGTCGATCGCGCCCGGCTCTTTCCTGCCAATGTTTTCCAGGATCCGGAGATGATGGACTCTTTTGAGCTGACCAAGATTTCTGCAGGTGTGCTGACTGCCCTGCTGGTGATTTTCGGAATGAAGACGATGATCGAGCTGAACGCTGGCGGGCATGGGCATGGACACGGCGAGGAAGTCGTCGGTTACGCACTGCCGAAGCCTGCAGGCGAAGAAGGTGGCCAAGGCGGAGAGGCTGCAACTGAACCAGCAGCCGAAGTCGCCGCCTTCGATCCCGCCAACGTGGCATCGCTGGTTGCAACCGCAAGCGCGGATGACGGCAAGGGCGTCTATAAAAAGTGCATGTCGTGCCATACCAACGATGCCGGCGGTGCAAACCGCGTCGGCCCCAATCTGTGGGGAGTGGTGGGCCGGGAGAAGGCACAGGTCGAAGGCTTCAACTACTCGTCCGCTCTGAAGGACAAGGGCGGGGCGTGGACCGAGGAAAATCTCGCATCCTTCCTGCATGACCCAAAAGCATACGCGTCTGGCACCAAGATGGTGTTTCGCGGCATTTCGGATGACCAGGAACTGGCCCAGTTGATCGCCTATCTGGCGACGCTCAAGTAATTTACCGGCTTCGTAACCTGCTGTTTTAAAAGGGCTCTTCCGGGTTATCCGGTAGGGCCCTTTTTATATTGCGGCGTGCAGGCGGCCATAGACATGTTGACTTCAAGCAAAATCGCAGTGGACCTTGCCAACCTTTAACTACCAACGGCCCTCATCGTCGGGGTACATGCAGTGTTCGTGCTTTCGGCAGTGAAGGGAACAGTGCGCGCTATGAATTACCTGGGCTTGAACTACGCGGGAGTGTCACGAAAAATCGCAGCAGGTGCGGTCCTGGCTGGGATTACGGCTGGTTTTGCGATCATTCCGGGCCTGGGAAGCGGGCTGGGAAGCGCTCCGGCTTCGGCAAGCGAGCTAGAGCGGCACCATGCGTTATCGCTCGTTGGAGATCCTGCCTATCCCGCTGATTTCAAAAGTTTTTCGTGGACGAACCCGGATGCGCCGAAGGGCGGAACGGTGCGCCAGTGGGCTATGGGCAGCTTTGATAGCCTCAATCCATTCACGGTGAAGGGAAGCCCGGCCACGCTCATCGCGCTGATCTACGATCAGTTGATGGCCAGCAGCCCGGACGAGCCGTCTACCGAATATTGCCTGGTCTGCGAATGGGTCGCCTATCCCGACGATTATTCATCGGTGACGTTCGGTCTGCGCGCAGACGCGAAGTTCCATGACGGAAAGCCGATGACGCCGGAAGACGTGATCTTCTCGATGGAAGCGATGAAGGCCGCGCATCCGCAATACGCCTACTATTACAAAAACGTCGTGAAGGCCGAAAAGACCGGCGAGCGGGAAGTGACCTTCTCGTTCGACGTCAAGGGCAACCGCGAATTGCCGCTCATCGTCGGGCAGCTTTACGTCCTGCCGAAGCACTTCTGGGACGGCAAGGACACCAAGGGCGAACAGCGCGACCTTGGAAAATCGACGCTGGAGGTTCCGCTGGGGTCTGGTCCATACAAGATCAAGAATTTCGATGCGGGCCGTAACATTTCGTATGAGCGCGTTGCCGACTATTGGGCCAAGGATCTGCCAGTTTCCAAAGGGCAATGGAACATCGATGAGATCCGCGTCGAGTACTACCGCGAGCGCACGCCCGCGTTTGAAGCCTTCAAGGCCGGCAAGATCGATGTCTGGCAGGAGACAACGGCCAGTGCGTGGGCCTCCCAGTACAATATCCCGGCTGTAAAAAAGGGCTGGATCAAAAAGGAAGACATCCCGCATTCCCGCGTCGCAGGAATGCAGGCGTTTGTTTTGAACAATCGCCGCCCGGTCTTCCAGGACGTGCGCGTGCGGCGTGCATTCAACCTCGCGTTCAACTTCGATGAGCTGAACAAGGCGGTTGCCTACGGCATGTATAAGCGCGTCGGCAGTTTCTGGGAGAACTCGGAGTTGGCCGCAAAGGGCCTGCCACAGGGCAAGGAACTCGAAATTCTCGAACCGTTGCGGGACCAGTTGCCGGCGGAAGTTTTCACGACCGAGTGGAAGAACCCGATTGCCGAATCCGGCATGGCCCATCGCAACAACATGCGCGAAGCCATCAAACTGCTGAACGAAGCGGGCTGGACGTCCAAAGGCGGCACGTTGACGAATGAAAAGGGCGAAAAGCTCGAAGTCGAGTTTCTGCTTGTGCAGCCTGCCTTCCAGAACTGGGTGCTGCCCTACAAGCAGGACCTCGAAAAGATCGGCGTCAAAGCGAACGTCCGACTTGTCGATTCCTCGCAGTATCAGCGCCGCATCGAGCAGTTCGACTTCGATGTGATCGTCGACAGCTTCGGCCAGTCGCATTCGCCGGGCAACGAGCAGCGCAACTACTGGGG
>CAYGRH010000101.1:0-9976 GCA_964352165.1 uncultured Hyphomicrobiaceae bacterium
CTTTCGCGCTAGAGGTTTTATTGCGTCAGGAAGATTGTCTGTTGACGGCATATCGGCCTCACCGACGAGTACTGGTATTATTCGTTTGCCGGAGACGATAGCTGATTTTATTTCGAGAACTACGTAATCGCTCCCGGGGGCATCTGTAGATCGACGCCGCAATTCGTCAAGCCATTTGGGCCCGATGACTGTGAGGATTACGTCGCTGTCTGATAGTTTTTGGGTAAGTATTTCGACAAAATCTTCGCCAGCCCTGATGTTGTCGATATCCTTGAAGACGCGTGATCTCGAAAACTCAACTTCAAGCCTGTCGTCGAGTCGTCCTGCACTGTCTGGTGCATCTGCACGGCGATAGTTTATGAAAATGCCCCCAGCCACCCTCATTCTCCCGTCTTAGTGCCACACGCTTGTGTAGTATGTCCCGGCGGAAACGCAACATGGACGCCAACAAAGCCGAGGTGGATAGGCTTTTGCCCGTGCTGAGCACTGGCACCAAGCGCCCAAACAAGATAAGAAAAACGCCGTAAGTGCTTGATATAAAATGGTGGGCGGTACTGGGATTGAACCAGTGACCCCACGCGTGTGAAGCGTGTGCTCTACCGCTGAGCTAACCGCCCTTGCCGGCGGCGCAGAAATTGGCGGCCGGGGGAGCGCTGGTTATCGTGATCCGGTTGCCAGCTGTCAAGGCGCGATGAGGTCCCTGCCGGCCCACGTTTGGGAGTGGCCAGTGCTGGCTAGTGGTGGCCAGTGCGGTGGTCTCCTCGGGGCCTTCGTGTCGCGGACTTCGTGGCAGGGGATGGACTGTGACGCCGTCCCAGATCTGGTTTCGGCCTGAGGCTTCAGCGCGGCGTTGGATCGGCGGGCGTTGGCACGGCATCAGAGCGCTCGACCTTCGGGGCGACAAGTTCGAAGCCTGACGCGATCTCCCGGAAACGCGGCATCAGGGTTTCGGCGTCCTCCTCGGGGGTGAGGCCCAGCAGCCGGAAGTAGCCGCCGCCTTTACCCAACAGCAGTGTCTGAATGAGCTGCATCGGCGTGCCGTCGGCGTCATTGATGGCGGTTGCCTCGATCTCGATGCCGTCCATGCCGGCAATCGAGATTTGCCGCGGCGGTTCGCTGGCGATTTTCGAATAGCCGGACAGCGAGGAAAGCAGGCGGGAGGCAAACATCAGCGGATCGGCGATCGCGCGCTTGTCGAGCGACGGGGCGACGATGAAAGCCGGGCGCGCGAGGCCCTGGCGATGAGGGGTGAGTTGGCCATCAAGCGTGAGGACCGTGCTCGTGCCGATCAACGTGCCGGCCTCCTTGAACGGACCCAAATGCGTCAGACGATAGAGTTCGCGCGTGGTTTTCATCGGAACCGTGCGCGCGGTTGTGAGCGCTTCTTCAATCTGCGTGATGGTCACGCTGCCCTGTTCAAGGGTTACTTGCGGCACGTTGACTGAGACGAGGATGGATTGGTCTGGTGTGCGGAAGGCGACGAAGAATTTGGCATAGACGCCTGATGGGGACACCTGGCGGGCGCGCATGTAGACATGTTCGTCTGAGCGTTGGAGGTCGCCGCGTTCGGCATCGGTTATGCCGCGCTTGCGCAAGCCGGCCTGATCGAAGCCGTCGATAAGCGCCTCGTAGGCGTCATGTGGCGCTTCGAGAATGACGAAGGTGACGCCATTGGTGTCGTTTTGGAAGCCGGAGAAAAGCCGGGATGGTTCGTAGCCGGTGGGCAGGTCGATCACGACGCGGGAATTTGGTGCTTGCTGAAGGCTTGCTGGCGCAGCCGAGATGGCCGGTGCGGCAAACACATTTGCGCTGATCAAAAGCAGGGTGGCGAGGGCAATGCGGGCATGCCCCTTGATATCCCACGCGGAGATTTCTCTGTGTGCCGTTCTGTTTGGAGCCGATGGGTGCTTTAGGGATGTTTGATTGGCAGGCGAGTTGACGGCGGTCGCATCCTGCCGGCCGATTAAGCGCGCGCTCATTCGTAGCGTCATGGTGACCGGTTCCCGCAATTGGCTTTGTGATAACGACGAAACGCTCGCATCACGGGCGCGTCATCATACGCACGGCTGGCTGGCGTCAATCGGCTCATGTTTGCGAGAACCAAGCGCCTCGATGAGGCGCATTTGCGGCGCGGTTGGGATTTGCCTGCTGGCTTTCCGTAGCGTGTTGCGTGAGGACAACGCTTGTTGCCGGGCCTTATGCCGGCAGGGTGGTGCAGTGCGGCGGGCAGGACCGCCCTGCTGTCACAGCACCGTGAACGCACGGGACCCATGCCTGCTAAGTCAGCGCCTCAGGCTCAGCCATTTCTCTGGATCAGGAAGCGATAAACGCCGCCAGCTTCGCTGTGCTCCAGCAGCGTGTGGCCTGTCGTGCCGCAGAACGCCTTGAAATCGGGTACGGAACCTGGGTCGGTGGCGAGAACTTCGAGCGTCCCGCCAGTTGGGACCTCGTTGATCGCCTTTTTTGCCTTGAGGATCGGGAGGGGGCAGTTCATGCCCTTGGTGTCGAGGACTTTATCGGCCATTTGGTCGTGACTTTCTTTAGGTTGGCGGCTGGCTGACGTCAGCTTTCAGGTTGCCCCATCGTTTAGGCTAAAGCGGAGTTCGGCTCAAGAGTGGCCGGGCTCAACTGCTTGGAGTGGCTTGGCGGGCGGCGGGCTCGTGCGCTGCTTTCATTTGACGGGATCGGCTGGCCCGCCATAAGTGGCCTTAGGGTTGGCTTTGCGAGCGCGAAGAGCTGCAATACCATCCGGTTTGGAAACAATGCCTGCTGGGGACTTGCGCAATCTGCCTGTCAAATGCCACGATCCGGCGCACCGGCGTTTAGAGTCGCGTCTGCGTTCCGCATGGATCTTGCGATCATGCCGCTTCAATGCTTTGACGCGACCGCGTAGGGCGTGTGCCTTGGTGAGTGGGGCGCCAGGGGCGTGTGCGACACGTGCATGTGGGTTGCAGGCGTGAAGATTTTGCCGGTTCAGAGCAGTCATAAGTGAGATTGCACAGAGGCTTCGAAATTTGGAGCGCTGAACTACGTTATTGGCCGGACCAACAGTTTCCGGCGGGGATCAAGGCGGGTGCCGAATGGGGCCGCGCCGCAAGGGAGGCTTTCGGCCTTGAGCGAAGAGCACCGCCGCTCTTTCCGGTTTTCATTCGGACTTGATCGGCTTGGCCTGTTGGCGCTGAGATCGCCGATGCTGTCGGCTGTCGTCATTTTGATCGTCAGCGTCATGGCGGCGGTCGGGGTGTCGCAACTGAAAGTCGACGATTCCCTTTCCGAGCTGTTCAAAACCGATACCAAGGAATTCCGGCAATACGAGTTGATCGACAGGATTTTTCCTTCCAGCGAGTTTGATGTGCTCGTCGTGATTGAAGGGGCTGAGCTGCTGAGCCGGAAGGGGCTTGATGCTTTCGCACTAACAGCCATCGAATTGCAGTTGGCCGATGGCGTGAATGGGCTCGTCTCAATGCTTTCGGCGCGGGCCAAGCCCGATGAGACGGGGTATGCGGCACCGATCTTTCCCGACGAAGTTCCTGAGGACGATGCCGCGTTTGCAAAAATCGTCGAGACGCTGCGGACGAACGAGATCGTTAAAGGCAAGTTCCTGTCCGATGACGGCACTCTGGCGCTGATCGTTATTTCGCTTGATCGAGAGGTCGTGAAGGACCTGTCATCGCGCGTGGTGATCGATGGGCTGCGCACGGCTGTCAGCAATGGCTTGGCAGGATCGGGTCTCTCCGCGAAGTTGACCGGTGCGCCGGTGATGCAACTTGAGATCCGCAACGCTGTTGAGCGAGACCGGCTGGTTTATAACGGACTTGGCTTCCTGGCCGGTCTGGGCGTTGCCTACCTGTTTTTCCGCAGGCTTTCCCTGACGCTGATTGCGGTGGCCGGGCCGGCGATTGCCATCTTGTGGACGCTGGGACTGGTCGGTGCGCTCGATTACCGGCTCAACCTGTTCATCAACGTCATTACGCCGCTGATCCTGGTGCAGGGCTTTTCAGATTCCATGCACCTCGTGCTGGCGATCCGCCGGTCGATCGTTGCTGGTGTCGACCGGGTGACGGCTGCGCGTGAAGCTGTTCTTGATGTGGCGCCCGCTTGTCTCCTGACCGCTATGAACGCGGCGATTGCGATCCTGTCGTTTTCGCTTGCCGAGTCAGCGCTCATACGGACGTTCGGTCAGGCTGCGTTGATGGCGGTTGCTATCTCATACATCGCTGTTGCCGTCGTGGTGCCGACGCTGGCAGCCTTGCTGATCGGCAAGGAAAAGCACATTCTTCAGCGGCCCGAAGATGAAAGAGGTGGCGTTGGCGTTTTGCAGCGTCTCACCGACAACGTTGTTCGCACGGTCATTCGCCAACCGGCGCTGTTTACTGGGTTGGGCGTGCTGGCGGTTGTTCTGACTGGGCTTGCCTACGGCAGCCTTGAACCGAAATACAGACTTGCCGACCAGGTGCCGGACCGCGAGCAGGCTTTGGCGGGTACGGCGAGCCTCGATCAGAAGCTGACGGGTGCCAATCCGATCCACATTATGATCACCTGGCCCGGCGGTACCGATTCAGGCGAGGGGGCATCAATGCCCAGCGCGGCAAGCGGGCCGCAGCCGAAGTTGTTTGATGCGCGCACGCTCTCGGTCATCGCGGACGCCCATCATATCGTTGAAGATAAGGCCGGGCTCGGGAACGTCTGGTCGCTCGATAGTCTGCGACGCTGGCTAGCGGAAGCGGGCGATGACAGTGTCGAAACCATGCAGCGGTATGTCTCCATTCTGCCGGAACATCTTGTGCGCCGGTTTATTTCCAAAGACGAGCATGCCGTCCTTGTTACCGCGCGGATGCCCGATATCGATGCCAGTGAGATCCTGCCTGTCGTTGATCTGCTCGATGAGGCGTTGCAACCTTTGCGCGATGCCAATCCGGATTTCGAAATTGCAGTGACAGGTCTGCCCGCGATTGCGGCGCGTAATTCGGCGACACTGATCCAGGAACTCAACTGGGGGCTTGTCGGTGATATGTTCGTCATCTTCATTTTCCTGGGGCTGGCTTTGCGCTCGACGCTTGCCGGCATTGCCAGCGTGCTGCCCTCCTTGTTCCCAATCTTTGCTACAGGAACGCTTCTATGGGCGGCGGGAGAAGGGCTGCAATTTGCGTCGATTATCGCGATCACCGTTGCCTTCTCGCTGGCAATCGATTCCACAATCCACTTCCTTAACCGATTCCGGCTGGAAGAAGACCGGCTTGGCGGCCATCCCGGTACGCACAACGAGGCGTTGATGCGCACGGTCCATCACATTGGACCTGCGGTCGTGATGACAACCATCGTGCTGGCTCTCGGGCTTGGCGTGACGGTACTGTCGGATCTGCCGTCGTTGCGGTTGTTTGGGCAGTTGACTGCCGTATGCCTGTTTGCGTCGCTGATTGCCCAGCTTGTCATTCTGCCGGCCTCAATTGCGCTGTATCGCAGCTACATTCCCCGGGTTGATCGCTCCACGCCGTGACGGGTGCGGTTTACGCCGATCGCGCAAAGGGACTTGCTCTTTGCACCAGCCGAACGCTATCAACCGCCAGATTTGAAGTTCGGCCCCGCCGTTCATGCATCGACTGATCCTGGCTGGGCTTTGGTTCGTAAACCGCCCACAATCAACTAAAAAACTTCGAAGGAAACGCCTCAATGTGGACGCCTGTCAAAACTGTGGTTGCAACCATTGCCGTTTGTTTCTTCTGGGCCGGAGTGGCTGTGGCAGCGGACACCAAAGCTGAAACCAAGCCGGCAGAGGCACCTGCTGCCAGCTCTGCCGAAAATTCCGCGAGTGCTCAAAAAGCCGAAGAAGCCGCTGTCGCCGCGCTTAAGGATTTTTCCAAGGAGGCATTTGTCGATGCTGCCTATAACAACTGCGCAACGGTGGAAAATCGCTCAGCCAAGTCGTGCGAGTGCGAACGCAAGTTGATTGGCGACCGGGTCAATGATGATGACCAGCAGATGGCCTATCTGTATTGGACCAATAAAGATGCGTTCGTGACCCGCTTCCAAGCCCGGCGCGCAGCAGATCCGAAGTGGCAAGCTGGCTTTTCTGACCGGTTTTCCAATCTTCAGGCGCTTGTCATCGCCGCCTGCGGGACCTGATCGGACGCTAATTCTGTGTTGCCGGCCCAGGTAAGCGAGGTCAGCGGTCCAAGCTGGCGGGGCAGGTGGAAAGACGTGATTTACGGGGACCACGGCAACAGCCTTGGTCCCCGTTGCCGTTTGTATCAGGGCAAATAAGGCAAAGATTTCAACGTTGCCATCAGTTGAGCTAAAGTCAGCCTTAGGTGTCTTAGAACGGATCTGTGCAGAGATACTTTCTTTGCCTCGATGCAAAATGATTGCGCGCCCACTGGACGGTGATTTTATAATGTCCGGGATGGAAAGGCCGGCGAGTTCCGGCGTGCGCATAAGATCAATGATGGTCTAACCTGAGGCTGAGATGGCAAGGCAATCAGCTCGCCCTATCGATGCAAGACGCAGGCGCTGGAATTGGCCGCACCGGATTTCGCGCGCGTATCGCGTCGGGGTGTCGAGGGTTTCTCGCTTCGTTTGGAATGCCACGACCTCATCGTTGCTTAGAATGTTCAACGCCGCCAACCGGGCAACCGCAAAGCATCGGTCTGCGCACTTGGTGCGAAGACGAAATTCAGGTGCAGCGCCGCTTTCCAAAAACAAGCCGCGGGTGACGGCCGCTGAGGTATCTGCCTCTGGCGATAACCGGCGCGCCGGAATGCTGGTTTCGACCGGTCATAAGGGGCTTAGCCGGCGGCGGCTCAGTCGGCGCAGGGCTGGACGCTTGCCGTCTGATACGCCTCACACGAAGGGTTTTCTGCACTTCGGTAGTGGTTCCAGTGATTTGCGGCTTGAGGAGTTCGCGGGGGACTTGTCGCACTGCGCGACTACAGCAGCTGTCATGGCGTTGATCGAAGACCCGATTTACGGCTGCTCCATGGGCCGGAAATCGGTGGCGGCTCTGCTTGATCGGCTGGCTTCGATTGGTGCAAGTGCGCGCGACGCCAAGACGTTACTTGAACGCGTGGGTCTCAGGTGGATGCAGGCGGGGCCGCTCAACTGCTCGGTATTTCGCGTCAGATACGACCCGTTCAGCGATGATGTGCGCTGGCAGCACCGCTCGGCCTATTGCATTTCATTCGAGTGCTGGCGGGGACGTTCAATATTGACGACGACGGCTGACCGTCCCGTCTATCGTTGTTTTCTCCTGTTTAATGCAGAAGACGAATTGATTGACTGGAAGGCGGGCTAGAACACGGTTGGTAGTGAACCCCAACAAAAAAACAGGCGATGCCATCTTGTGGCACCGCCCGTCATTTTTAGCTCTTCTTCCTGCTGGCGCGTGAGTTTCCACGAACCTTCAGGCCAAATGATCGGCGCTATTATTGGCCGATTGCAGCTTCGATATCCTTCGACACCGTAACGGCATCAGCGAATTCTTCCTTGTCGCAGTGACCTTCCATGGTCGACAGGAGACCTTCGAGCTTTTCCAGTTTTTCGTCCGATAGGTTCTTGTTTTCGGCGGACTGGGCGAGATCAAATGCGATCTTCAAGCAATCGTCCTGGTTGGTCGGTGCGTCCTGAGCCAGTGCCGCGCCAGCGGCGAAGGTCGCGATCGTGGCAGCGAGAACTAGTCGTTTGAACATCTTGCGTATTCCTCTGTTGAAACCCGCGGATAGCTTGTCGCGGAGAGCTGGCTAATCTGCCTTGATTGTGGCTGTTCGACGGCGGAGTTGATGACATCCTCTGCATGCTGTTGTGGCAGTCTGACGCAAAGGCCAGTCGTTCCCACGAAAAACGCCCCTGTTTTCTCTTGTCGCTGATTATTGCCGCGAAAAGATGACGTCCAGCGCGGGCAGGAGGTCGTCGTAGTGATCGATTATGGCGGTCGGTGAGAACTCGGAGACATGGCGATCCGTGTAGCCGAACGTTACGCCTATGACAGGGATATCGGCTGCCTGGGCTGTGTGAATATCGGTGGCGCTATCACCGATCATGACGGCGCGGTCCCGCGTCCCACCAGCAAGGTCTATGGCGCCGGACAGGTGGCCGGGGTCGGGCTTAAAGACGGGGAACGTGTCGCGGCCTGCAATGGCGGCAAAGCGCGGCGTCAGCTCCAGGGCATCAAGCAGCATCCGGGAGAGATGCTCGCGTTTGTTGGTGCAAATCGCCAATTTTGCACCCGCCTCGGTCAGCAAATCCAGGGTTGTTACGAGCCCCGGGAAAGGTCTGCTGCCGCAAGCGATGTTGGCGGTGTAGAAATTCAGGAACTCATCCATCAGGTGGTCGGTCTGGGTCTGGGTCAGGGGATGGCGGGCCAGATCGAAGGCCTCGGTGATCATTCTGCGGGCTCCGAAGCTGATCCAGGGGCGTATGAGATCGGGAGGTGCTGGCGGAAGGCTATGGCGGGCAAGCGTGTGGTTGGTCGCGCTTATCAAGTCGGGGGCAGTGTCTACAAGCGTGCCGTCGAGATCAAAAACGACTGTAAATCCTGAGAAATCGCGAGACATGGGAACCGTTGTTGGTTGTTCGGGTTTGTAGGTGACTTGGTCGCAATCGGAGATGGATCGCGTATTTCGCTGAAGGCGGGGGCTGCCGATGGCTGAAAGGCAGGTGTCGACCTCGCTTAATGGCGTGTTGGCGGCTGGAGTAACCGATAGCTCGCGGTCAATCTGGTTGAACTCGTTTCACCGCAAGCTTACACCACTTGCAACGGCTGCCAGGCAATGGGTATCGCTTGATTTCGCGCCAGCGGCGCACCGCGCGCTATTGGATTTCCCATCGGACCCGGCGCATCTGTTCGACACGAAAGGTCATGGGGTCATGGACAAGAACGTTATCACCTTAGCGAAATCGCAAGCCTACATCGATGGCGCATGGACAGGCGAGCCAGTCTTGCCGGTGATCGACAAGGCCACGGGAGAAGTCATCGGCAAGGTGCCCGACATGGGGGCCGAAGAGACCACGCGGGCTATCGAGGCTGCCAAGACGGCGATGGCGGGGTGGGCCAAGCGCACGGCCAAGGAACGCTCGATCATCCTTCGCCGCTGGTATGACCTGATCATTGAGCACGCCGATGAACTGGCGTTGTTGTTGACGCGCGAACAGGGCAAGCCGCTGGCAGAAGCCAAGGGCGAGATCATGTACGGTGCTGCCTTCGTGGAGTTTTTTGCCGAAGAAGCGAAGCGCATTTTTGGCGAGACGATCCCGACGCACAAGGCGGATGCGCGTATCGTCGTCATCAAACAGCCGATTGGCGTCGTGGCCGCGATCACGCCGTGGAATTTTCCCAACGCGATGATCACCCGCAAAGTGACACCGGCTCTGGCAGCGGGCTGTACCGTTGTCGTGAAACCGGCGGAAGACACGCCGCTGTCGGCTTTGGCGCTTGCCGAGCTGGGCGAGCGCGCCGGCATTCCTGCTGGCGTCTTCAACGTGGTGACGACATCGAAGCCGGCCAGCGTTGGGGATGTTCTCACCTCTCATCCAGATGTGCGCCTCGTTACCTTCACGGGTTCGACCGAAGTGGGTCGGATCTTGATGAAGCAATCGGCCTCGACCGTTAAAAAGGTCTCGCTTGAGTTGGGCGGGAACGCGCCGTTTATCGTGTTTGATGATGCCGATATCGAAAAGGCCGTAGCGGGAGCCATGCAGTCCAAATTCCGCAATGCCGGTCAGACCTGCGTCTGCGCCAACCGCATCTATGTGCAAGCCGGGGTCTACGACAAATTCGCTGAGGCGATGGCGAAAAAGGTCAGTGCCTTGCAGGTCGGCCCCGGCATGGATGATGGTGTCGACGTGGGGCCACTGATCAACGAAGACGGAATTGCGAAAGTCGAAAAGCATGTTTCCGACGCCATTGGAAAAGGGGCCAAGGCGATTGTCGGAGGAAACCGTCACTCGCTGGGCAAGACCTATTTCGAGCCGACGGTTCTGACGG
>CAYGRH010000102.1:0-9916 GCA_964352165.1 uncultured Hyphomicrobiaceae bacterium
GGCGAAGCCGTGCGCGACGCGCTCGATCCGCGCAAGACCTTCCGATGAGCGGAGCGAAGATGAAAATCCATCAGAGACTCGTACAGGTTCGCAATCTCTCGGTTCTGTTCAGGCAGGGCGAGACGCAGACGCTTGCGGTTGATCGTGTGTCGTTCAAGATCGGGCGGGGGGAGACGGTGGCGCTCGTGGGCGAGTCGGGATCAGGCAAGACGGTCTCGGCGCTGTCGATCCTCAAGCTGCTGCCCTATCCGGCAGCCTCCCATCCGACAGGCGAGGTTTTTTTCGAAGGCCGCAACCTGTTGAATGCTCCGGAAGATGATCTGCGTGCAATCCGCGGCAAGCGTATTTCGATCATTTTCCAGGAGCCGATGACGTCGCTCAATCCGCTGCACACCATCGAAAAACAGGTGGGTGAAGTGCTGCGCGTCCACCGGGGACTTGAGGCTGACGACGTCAAATCGCGCGTACTGGAGTTGATGCACAAGGTCGGCATTCGCGATCCGGAAAAGCGGCTTGGAGCTTATCCGCATGAGTTTTCTGGCGGGCAGCGTCAGCGCGTGATGATCGCCATGGCGCTGGCGAACGAGCCCGATCTTCTGATCGCCGATGAACCCACCACGGCGCTCGACGTCACGATCCAGGCGCAAATCCTGGAGCTGTTGAAGGAGCTGCAAAAAGAGATGGGCATGGCCATGCTGCTCATCACGCACGATCTCGGCATCGTGCGAAAAATGGCTGAGCGGATCTACGTCATGAAGTCGGGCGAGATCGTCGAAGAAGGCTCGACGCATGCGATCTTCGAAGAGCCGAAGCATCCTTACACGCAACATCTGATGGCCGCCGAGCCGAAGGGTAAGCCGCCCGAAGCGGACGACACTGCGCCGGTTGTGATGGAGACCGAGGATCTGAAGGTCTGGTTTCCGATCAAGAAAGGGCTGTTGAAGCGCACCGTGGACCATGTGAAGGCGGTTGATGGGCTGTCGCTGAAGCTGCGCGAGAGCCAGACGCTGGGCGTGGTGGGCGAATCGGGATCGGGCAAGACGACGCTCGGGCTGGCACTCCTGAGGCTGATAGCATCGAAGGGGCCGATTGCGTATGTCGGCAGACGCATCGACGGGCTCGGCACGAGCGAAATGCGGCCGCTGCGGAAAGAGATGCAGATCGTTTTCCAGGACCCCTACGGCTCGCTCAGTCCGCGACTGTCGGTCAGTCAGATCATCGAGGAAGGTTTGGTCATCCAGAACCCTGCCATGACATATGACGAACGGCGCGACCGGGTTGGGGCAGCGCTTGAGGAAGTCGGGTTGCCGGCCTCATCCCAGGACCGGTATCCGCATGAGTTCTCCGGCGGGCAACGCCAACGCATCGCGATTGCGCGGGCGATGGTGCTGGAGCCGAAGTTCGTCATGCTGGACGAGCCTACCAGCGCACTCGACATGAGCGTGCAGGCGCAGATCGTAGACCTGTTGCGGGACCTGCAAAAGCGTAGGAAGCTGGCGTACCTGTTTATCAGCCATGACCTCAAGGTCGTGCGCGCGCTGTGCAACTACGTGATCGTCATGCGCAACGGCAAGGTCGTCGAAGAAGGCCCGTCACGGAAAATATTTGAGCACCCAAGTGATCCCTACACCAAGGCGTTGCTAGCGGCTGCATTCGACATGACGGTTTCGGGGCATATTGAGCCCGTCGAATAGGTGCATCCGCTGTCGCCTGCGCACTAATACTAAAGCAATCGATTTGGTGAGCACATGTCGTCATCCACATCGTTTCGATCCCAGCTCGAATTATCCATCGGCGCACTTCGCTATTGGGCTGCTTCCATGAAGGATGTGGCTGACAGCGATATCGTCGACTCCGACGGGGCGTGTGTGATTGCCGTCAAGCCGAAAGCCGCCGGGGCCTGCCCGTTTCGCCTCGAGTTGCGCCAGGACCGGACGTTCGACGTGGTGCTCGATGAACTGCGGATCGTAAATCAACCTATTGCGGATCTCGATTTCTTCTTGCCCTTTGTGGAGGCGATTGCGGCAGGCCATGTCGTCAATTCGAAACTGTCGAGCGCTGCAACGGGGATGAGCTTGTTTCGAACAAGCGCTGTCGAAGTAGGGGATGTCGTTTGGACGCCCGCAGGCGAGCCACACATCAGCGACGTTGCCACCGGGTACGGACTTGGCGTTGTGCGCCAGGATACGCACTTCATAGCCTATCGCGGATGATTGGCCGACACTGATCGCGCGGCTACCGTTATGAGATCCACGTGGGTGCCCCAATTCACAACCTCAGGACTGTGCGCGCGCAAGCCTCTTGATCGTGGTGATGGTCGGACCCGATTTGGCGATTCGTTCGCACGCCTCGGGCAGCGTCTCCACGGTGACGGCCATGTGATGGGCATTGGCATGAATGAACATTACGCCATCGACCATGATGCCCACGTGACCTTTCCAGAAGATGAGATCGCCGCGGACAAGGCCGTCCAGATCCTTCGGGACCAGCACCGTCTCGCCGAGCTGATCCTGTTGCATATCGCTGTCGCGCGGGGCCTCGATGCCGGCTGCGTTCAACGCCATCTGCACGAGGCCCGAACAGTCGATCCCCAAGCGCGAGCAGCCGCCCCACAAATACGGCGTGCCGATGAAACGTTCGGCGATCTCGACAAAATCCCGCGCGTTCTTTCCCTCTTCGGCGACGTGACGCAGCACTGCAAATCCGCCCGTTGTCAGCCTGACGAATTGCATGTCGCCCGCCTCGACACGTTCAGCAACAGAAATGGCCGCGTTGAGCGACAAGTGCATCAGTGGCGGTGTCTTGATGTCGGGTGCGGGGTAGACGAACGTGCCAGTCGCGCGCACGCGGTGGGTCGGCGTGTGGATATCACTGGTGATTGCAGCAAGTGGCAGATAACCGACGTAACCATCGCGCGCCAACTGCACCCACGCCCATCCTTCTGCACTGTCAAAGACCGTCACGAACTCGCCGAACAACGCTTCCGTTTCGATCGGGCTGTTGCCATGCGGAGTTCTGCGGAGGGGAACCGTCGGGCGGACGATTTGGGCCGGCTTGCCGGGAACGAAACGGTCTGCGTCGACCTTGCCTTTGAGGGCTGCTGAAGCGAGATCAGGCCTGAAGGCATGGACGCGCGGATCGAGCGGGAGTGTCGGCAAGTCATTAGATTTGTTCGTCACAGCATCATGCCTTTGCGCTTGTCGCCATTTGTGTTTTAAGCGCCTGGAAAACGGCGCGAGCGGCGTGTGGTTCTCCGCCGCCTGGGCACAATGCGTTCGCCGACGGGCGCCAACCGTACAGGTCGATATGGGCGTAGCACCGGGCCTGCGAGACAAACCGCTTTAAAAACAGTGCCGCCGTAATCGCCCCGCCGAATGGGCCATCGGAGATGTTGCTCATATCGGCAATGCGGCTTTCCAACGTCCGGTCGTAGCCTTGCCAGAAGGGCATTCGCCAGAGCGGATCGCCGATCGCCTGGCCAGCCGCGGTGACGTCGGATGCAAACTGATCGTCAGTCGAAAAGAATGCCGGGAGGTCCGGACCGAGCGCAACCCGGGCCGCGCCGGTCAAGGTTGCCATGGAGATCAGTGTGTCAGGTCTGTCGGCATCGGCAAGCGCGAGCGCATCGGCCAGCACGAGACGGCCTTCGGCGTCCGTGTTGCCGACTTCGACGGTCTTGCCGAGGCGGCTTTGCAGGATGTCGCTTGGCCGGAAGGCATTTCCGGAAACCGAATTTTCGGCAGCCGGGATGAGGACGCGCAGGACGACATCAAGTTGTTGTCCCATGATCATGTGGGCCAGCGCCAGGGAGGCAGCGGCGCCGCCCATATCCTTTTTCATCAGGATCATTCCTGCAGCCGGCTTGAGGTCAAGCCCACCGGTGTCGAAACAAATTCCCTTGCCGACAATGGTGATCTTCCGGGCTGACACCGAGCCGCCCGGCTTTTTCCAAGTCAGATCGATGAGGCGCGGTGCGCGGTCGCTGGCGCGGCCAACGGCATGGATCATGGGGAAGTTCTTGGCCAGCAGATCATCACCGGTTGTAACCTCGATGTCCGCGTTGTGCCGCGCTGCAAGGGTGCGGGCTGCGGCTTCGAGTTCGGCCGGGCCGAGATCGGAAGCGGGCGTGTTGATGAGGTTGCGGCCGAACCACACGGCTTCGACAGTGTTGAGAACTGCCGCGTGATCTGCGCTGTCTGGCAGCATCATGCGAGGACGACGAGAGTTGGCGGCGGCGTCTTCGGCATCCGTTTTTTGGTTATTGCGGTCTTTGTAGGTCTCGAAGCTATAGGCGCCCAACCCCCAGGCAACCGCGGCGAGTTCCGCGTTCGGGTTTTCTTCGGCAAGTGTGTAATCGCCGGTGGGAAGCACCTGGGCTAGATGGCCGGTAAGCAGTTCGGCAGGCCCGCAAGGCTCGCCCGAGTTGCCATCTCCGATGCCAATGACCGCGCCCGCAATCTCACCTTCGTTGGACGGCAGAAGGGCCGTTTTCTTCGCAGCACCTTTGAAGCCGCTGGCCTTCAACCAAGCCTTGGCGTGCTGGTCGAGACCGGGGATGGCGTCGATGGCGGTGTCTTGGCTGACAAACCTGAGTTTGGCCGCCTTTGTCGTCTTTCTCACATCGCAGTACGCGAGTTTTGAGTCCGGAATGCTCTCATAAACGGCTGAGTGTTCGACGGCTTTTGGGTTGCTCATGGGCGTTGGTTTTCTCGTGGCTGCGTCACTGAAAGCGTAAGGGGGATACGACGACGAACGTTGTAGCTCAGGATGGGGCCGGGTTGAACCTTGCGATACTCCGAGGTGCGCGTGTGTCGCTTCGGCACGCCGGTTAAGTCTTTGTTGATCACTACCGCCTGAAACTCTCCTCGAAGACAAAACCGATTCGCATGGGCGGATTCGAGGAAAGGACACACACAATGGCGCAGTTTGCAGCGCGCAACAATTGCCATCGGGCGATGCGGCAAGGCCTAGTCATCGGGGTCCTGACATCCAGTCTGCTTTTAGGCGCATGTGCGCAGGGCGGTGCTGGACAGGTGCCTGGGCTGTTTGCTTCGAACCAGGAGCATCAGGCCCCACTGGCATCGGACGCGGACGGGGCGACACTGCCGCATTCTGAGTTGCAAAAGGCAACCGCCTACTGGGGACAGAAGTATGCTTCCCAGCCCAAAGAACTCGAGCCCGCACTTGCGTATGCACGCAACCTGAAGGCCATGGGCGAAAAGCAGAAAGCGCTCGCCGTTCTGCAGCAGGCGGGCGTTTTCCACGCCGACAGCCGCGAACTCGCAGGCGAATACGGTCGGTTGGCGCTCGAACTCGGTCAGATCAGCGTGGCCGAAAAGCTGCTCGCGCGGGCAGATGATCCCACCAACCCGGACTGGCGCATCATTTCGGCGCGCGGCACCGCGCTCGCCAAGAAGGGTAACTTCGCCGAGGCCATTCCGTTTTATAAGCGCGCTATGACGTTGAAGCAGAACCACCCCTCGCTGTTGAACAATCTGGCGATGGCGCATGCCATGAACGGCGAGGCCGACAAGGCTGAAACGTTGCTACGGCAAGCCTCGGCTGCGGGTTCACCGAGCCCGAAGGTTAGGCAAAACCTCGCTCTGGTGCTCGGGTTGCAAGGCAAATACGACGAATCCCGTCAGATTGCCTCGCAGGACATGAATGCCGCGAGCGCTGCTGAGAATACCGGTCAGTTGCAAAAGCTGGTGCGGCTCGATCCGATCGCGGCGCCTGTGCAGGCGAGCACTATGATGGCAGGAGGCGCACAACCTGGCTTCAAACCATCCGCGGTGCCATCGGCTGCAACGTCTTCTGGCTGGGACTCCAAGGTTGCAACAGCCGACCTTCCCCCTGTCATCCGCGGTGCTCAGTAAGGAGCGCCGGCCCGGGGCGAGATCAACGGACAGAACGTCGATAAACATCAAACGCCGTGGCTTTGCCCGGCGTTTTTTGCGTGGGGTGATGACATTAGCCGAGGCAATTCGCTGACGCGATAAGGGCTGCCGCCATTCACCTGATGAGGGGACGCCCCTCGATCTCCCCGTTCTTTGATCCGTGGCTGGGGCAAACGCCTTGGTGGAAAAGAAGAAGCCCCGGAGCAAGCTCCGGGGCAACACGCGCGACGAATTTCGATGGTGCTTTTGTAGATCGGATCGAGACCCGACGTGTGATAAGCGCCGGAGCGCGACCGGGGCAGCGTCCGGATTCAGAACCAGAGCGTGATGATGGCGGGCCCGAGGATCACGAGGAACAGAACGGGCAGGAAGAACACGATCATCGGGACGGTCAGCTTTGGCGGCAGGGAGGCTGCCTTCTTTTCTGCTTCGCCCATGCGGATGTCGCGGTTTTCCTTGGCCATGACGCGCAGCGCCTGGCTGACCGGCGTACCGTAGCGTTCGGCCTGGATCAGCGATGTCGCCACCGCCTTAACGCCGGGGATGCCCGTGCGCTTGCCCAGGTTTTCAAAGGCCATGCGCCGTTCCTGAAGATAAGACAGCTCAGCGGTCGTGAGCGAAAGCTCTTCGGCCAGTTCGAGCGAGTTTACGGAGACTTCCTTCGATACCTTGCCGAATGCAGCTTCTACCGACATGCCCGACTGCACGCAGATCAGCAGCATGTCGAGGGCGTCGGGAAATGCCATCTTGATCGAGGTCTGACGCTTCTGGACCATGTTCTCGATGAAGATGTTGGGGAGATAGTATCCGATGAAGCCCACGCCCAGTGCGATCAGAATCTTGATGATGGGCGGATAGTCAAAATCACCGAGCACAAAGAGGTAGAACAAGGCGACCAGAAGCAGAATTACGGGCATCGCGAGACGAAAGAACATGTAGGCCACGAGCGGTGCCTGGCCGCGCATGCCTGCCATTTTCAAGCGCGTGCGAACTTCGTCGTTGTCGAATTTTGCACGCAGGTCGAACTGGTCCACGATCTGCTGCATGTATCCCTTGGGAGCCGATCGCAGTTTGCCGGTGTTGCGGTCGCGGGTCTGCAATTCTGCAAGCGCCTTGGCCCGCATCTTGTCACGCTCAAGCGCCATTTCCTTCATGCGCTGGCCCATCCGGTCCTTCGACAGGATCGGCATTGCAATGGTCAGAACCGTGGCAAATGCCGAGACCGCTGCCAGCACCGTTACCAGGAACTGTGGCCGCATCACGAGATCGATAAAGTCCTGCATCGCGCCGTCTCTTTTCGCTTCTGCGTTGGGCGGGGAACCGCCAGGAACCGGGTTGTCTGATCAGTGCGCGCCCGAAAAAAATGCGCGCACTGTGATCAGTACTTAAAGTTGATCATCTTCTGCATCACGAGAACGCCGAGGCCCATCCACATCGCGCCGACCGCAAGCAGGAAGTTTCCGAATTTCGTCGCAAACAGCGGCATGATGTAATCGGGCGAAGACAGGTAGACCATGATCATCACGCCCGGAGGCAGGGAGGCCAGAACGGCCGCAGACGCGGTAGCTTCAGCCGAAAGCGCCTTCACCTTCATCTTCATGCGGATGCGGTCGCGGAGCACGCCCGACAAGTTGCCCAGTGCTTCCGACAAGTTGCCACCCGAACTTTGCTGAATGCCGATCACGATGGCGAGGAAGCGGACTTCGGGGAGCGGAATGCGCGGACACAGGCGCTGCAGGGCATCGCCGAGTGTCACGCCTACACGCTGCTGCTCGACGACTTCGCGGAATTCCGATGCGATTGGTTCAGGGCTTTCGCGAGCGATGATCTGCAGACACTCGTTGAGCGGAAGGCCCGACTTCACACCGCGGACAACCACGTCCATTGCGTTGGCAAGTTCGGATAGAAATTTCGTCTGGCGCTTCTTGGTCATGCGGCCGACAAACCAGCGCGGCACGCCGAACATGCCAACAAAGCCTGCGACAAGGGCTGCGACCTGGGTCAACATTCCCCACTCGAAGGAAATGAGGACCATGAAGGCGCAAATGGCACCGAAGATCGCGCTGGTCACCCAGAACGAATGCGGCGTGACCTTGAGGCCTGCACGCTGAAGACGCAGGCGCAGCGTGATCTTTTCCTTCTCGCGCTGGCGCTCTTCCAGGTCTTTCAGCGTTTCAGTGACCTGCTTACGGCGATGAGCGGCTGTATCGGCCGCGGAGCGAGAGGCAACCTTATTGGCGCGCGATTCGGTAACGGTCGCGATGCGCTTTTCCTGGCTGCGGTCGGCGCCAAAGATCGGATACATGATCGCGAAGACGAGCGCCGCTACGGCGATCGCTGCGATCAAAGGCACCAGCATTGCTGCAACTGCCGGATCCGCCATCACGCTTCTCCCATCGGGTTGCCGTGCTCGTCGGTTACTTCCGAGTCGGCCAATGCCTCAGCCAGACGGTGCTGTTCACCGTAGTATTCAGCGCGCTGCCACATGCGCGGGCGGGAAATGCCCGTTGAGCGGTGACGACCGATGAGTTTTTCGTTTTCGTCTTCGCCGGTGACCTCGAACACGATGAGGTTTTGCAGCGTGACCACGTCGCCTTCCATGCCCATCACTTCGGTGATGTGCGTAATCTTGCGCGAGCCGTCGCGCAGACGCGATGCCTGCACGATGATGTCGATGGAGCCGGTGATCATTTCGCGAATCGTTTTCACGGGAAGGGCAAATCCGCCCATCATGATCATAGATTCCAAACGGCTGATGGCTTCGCGTGGACTGTTTGAGTGCAACGTCCCCATTGAGCCGTCGTGGCCAGTGTTCATGGCCTGCAGAAGGTCGAAGGCCTCGGGTCCGCGGACTTCGCCGACGATGATGCGTTCCGGGCGCATACGCAGACAGTTCTTGACGAGTTCACGCATGGTGATCTCGCCTTCGCCTTCAAGGTTTGGCGGGCGTGTCTCAAGGCGGACGACGTGGGGCTGCTGGAGTTGGAGTTCGGCGGAGTCTTCGCAGGTAATCACGCGCTCGGTGTGGTCGATCGAGCCTGTCAGACAGTTCAAAAGCGTCGTCTTACCGGAGCCTGTACCGCCTGAGATCAGCACGTTGCAGCGCACGCGACCGATGATCTCAAGGATCGTCTTGGCCTGCGGCGTGATCGAGCCGAACTTTACAAGTTGTGCAAGTTTCAGCCGGTCCTTCTTAAATTTTCGAATGGTAAGTGTCGGCCCGTCAATTGCCAGCGGCGGGGCGATCACGTTGACGCGGCTTCCGTCGGGCAAACGCGCGTCGCAAATCGGACTTGATTCATCGACACGCCGACCGACCTGGCTGACGATGCGCTGACAGATGTTCATAAGCTGCACGTTGTCAGCAAAGCGCACGCCCGTGCGCTCCATCTTGCCGTCGACTTCGATGTAGGTCACGGCGGCGCCGTTGACCATGATGTCGGCAATGTCGTCGCGCGCCAGGAGCGGTTCGAGCGGTCCATAACCGAGAACGTCGTTACAGATATCTTCGAGCAGTTCTTCCTGCTCGGCGATCGACATCACGACGTTCTTGAGCTGGATGATCTCACTGACGATGTCGCGAATTTCCTCACGCGCGGCCGCGGCGTCGAGCTTTGCGAGCTGCGTGAGGTCGATGGTATCGATCAGCGCGTTGAAGACCGTCGTCTTGACGTCATAGTACTCCTCGGAGTGCCGCCGCTGAGGTGCAGCTTCGACGTGCTCGGGAGGTTTTGACGTGGGGGCCTTCTGCGCGGGCTTGGCAGCCGGCTGGGATGCGGATGCCCCTGCCGGCGCTGGTGCCGAGCTTGGGGAATCCGCCGCAATCGGCGCAGGCGCTTCGACGGGTTTAACCGCCGGGCGCTTTGGTGCTGATGGATCGTTGGTTCGCCTGCCGAACATGGGGGCTCCTTAACGGCCGAACTTGAACTTTTCGAGAAGCGGCGCGAGTGCGGACTTCTTTTCGGTTTTGGTTTCCTGGCGGTGTGCCAGGCGCAAGGCGATGTCGCGGAATGCGGCAA
>CAYGRH010000103.1:0-2833 GCA_964352165.1 uncultured Hyphomicrobiaceae bacterium
TTATCGGGTTTACACGCCTTACAGCAGGTCCGGGCTGTCTTTTGAGATGGACTCTCGGGTGGGGACCGTTAAAGATCTGGGAAAGCGGCCCACGTTGTAAGTATGCGGGAGTCTGGAGCTGCCGACGGTGGCGCACTGAAGTCCGACGGACTGCCGGCCTCTCTATTGTTGCCAATGGGGCGGCTCGGTCCGGCGTTTCTCGCCTACGAGAATTTCGACATCTATCTGCAATGGAACCAGTCGCTCAATTACGCGACGACGGCGGCGTATCTGGCGACCCGCATCGATGGCGCCGGCACCATGCGCGGGCGCGACCGGGAAATTCCCGGACTCGACCTGGAACAGACCAAACAGCTTCAACGGATCTTGAACAAGCGCGGCTACGACGTCGGCAAGATCGACGGCATCATCGGCGCCAAGACCCGCGCTGCTGTCAAAGAGATGCAGCAGAAGTTCGGTTTGCCGGCCGACAGCTTCCCCACGGTCGATCTTCTCCGCAGGCTCTGAAGCCGCAAGCCCTCACCGGCCATGAACACTCAACCGGTCTCCTGACGGGTTAACCATACCCGTCCATGAGCGCGATTGTGACATCGCGCACGTTTAGTCTGCGCACGGAAACGTCCGCGCGGCAGGCTGCCGCACGGACAAACATCGATCACGAAAGGTGAGATACCTCCCAATGGCCAAGAACGAGCAATCTGCGAAAAAAGCCGAAAAATCCGGCGACCTCAACCTGGGTGGCGACGGCCACAACGGAGACATCCGGCTGATGAACGCAGACGGCGGTCTTTGCGTCCATATCGACGGCGGCAACAGCAATTTCACCGCCGGCGGCCACGGCAGCCAGGGCGACATCGCCTTGCTGAATACCGATGGCGATCAGACCATGCACTTTGATGGCGGCGAGGCAAACTTCGCCATCGGTGGTGCGGGCGCGCAAGGCGACATCCTGGTGCTCAACGGCCGCGCGCAGCACACCGTCCACATCGACGGCGGCGACGGCAACATCACACTTGGCGGCAATGGCGCAGAGGGCGACCTTGCGCTCATCAACGAGCGCGGCCGTCAGACCGTCCACATCGATGGCGGCGAAGGCAACATTTCACTCGGCGGCAACGGCACGCAGGGCGACATCACGCTGTTCGACCATCGCGGCAAGCAGACCATTCACCTGGATGGCGGCGAAGGCAACGTTCTGCTCGGCGGCAGCGGCGCGGAAGGCGACATCACGCTTCTCAACGGACGCGGCCGCGCCACGATCCACATCGACGGTGGCGAGGGCAACCTCTGGCTGGGTGGCAACGGCAGCGTGGGGGACATCACGCTGCTCCATCGCAAGGGCCAGCAGACGATCCACCTGGACGGCGGCGACGGCAACATTCTGCTGGGCGGTAACGGTGCGGAAGGCGATCTCGCCCTGGTTGATGCCCGCGGCCAGCAGACCGTTCACATCGACGGTGGCGAAGGCAACGCCACGTTCGGCGGCAACGGCACCGACGGCGACATCGTATTGCTCGACGACCGCGGACAACCGACCATTCACTTGGACGGTGGCGAAGGCAACGTCACGCTGGGCGGCAGCGGTCATGACGGTGACCTGATGATGACGACGTCATCAGGCGTCACCCGCATCGAACTGGAAGCCCACGACGGCAACATCCGGGCAAATGACGAGACGGGTGCCACGACGGTTGAGATCATCGGCGGATCAGGCGAGATCAAGGTCAAAGGCAAGAACATCAAGGGGGCAGATCATGTCTTCGCTGATGACTACGCACTTGCACCGCTGGCCGATATCGAAACCTTCATCGCTGCAAACCGGCACCTTCCCGGCATTGCATCAGCGCGCGATATGCAGGCCGAAGGCGTCGGCGTAACGGACCTCACGATGCGTCTCCTGGAAAAGGTCGAAGAACTGACGCTTCACGCCATCCGTCAGGAAAAACGCATAGGCGAACTCGAAGGAAAGCTCCGCAAGCAAAAGAACTAATCCTGCTTGCCGACTTCGCCGACTGACAAACGTCAGCCGACAGACATGGCCACTGGTGCACGCAACCTTGTAGCGCCGGTGGCCTTTTTGTAGGTTCACTTGCGGGGTATCGAAGAAGGGCAGCGGCAATCGGGTTGCGCAGCAGGCACGACTGCGCGGTGACGAACGGAGAACAAGGCGTGACGGCCGACAAGCCCACCTATGCGCTCGAAGTTATGGAAGATGTCCTATCCGAATTGGAGTGGGACGATCCGCTGACATATGACGCCGATGAGAGTCGGTGCGTTTACGATACCGGCATCATGATCAATGACCAGAAGTTCGAGCTGTTCTGCAGCGTCGACGACGGCGTCGATCTGGCAACCGTCTACCTGTATGCGCCTTTGCGCGTTCCAGCCGAGCGCCTGACCGAGACGCTCACTCTGGTGAACTACATCAACACGCGATTGCTCTTAGGGCTGCTGAATGTCTTTGAAGACGGACAGCTTCAGTTCCGCTGCCGTATCGACGTCGAAGGCGGAACACTTGGACCCACCATGGTGATAACCATGATCGATGCCGCAATCAGAACCTTCCGCGAGTGGTTCGAGCGCCTAGCCCTCGTCGCTCTTGGCGGCGCAACGGCCGAGGGCATCATTGCAGCGGCCCGGAAAGAAGAGCAACTCACCGAAGATCGCCGCCGCTCCCGGCTTCACTAGCCCCGCACTATTTGGGTCCACACTCAGCAAGCCGGTGTGGAGCCGGTTGCCTACGGGCCGCACCCTCAGTGGAAACGAACTCCAGCTTACGGTATCCGCCTCGGCCCGCTTTCGGGCCGTGGAGCAAGGCGACCCGGCCGTCAGG
>CAYGRH010000103.1:2933-9913 GCA_964352165.1 uncultured Hyphomicrobiaceae bacterium
CCGCCCTCGCGGAGGTGCCCGGGCGCTCCGCGCCCGGATCAGCGCCGTGAGCGCCGTCACCCGGCCCGCTTTCGGGCCGTGGAGCAAGGCGACCCGGCCGTCAGGCCGCCCTCGCGGAGGTGCCCGGGCGCTCCGCGCCCGGATCAGCGCCGTGAGCGCCCTAATGCAACTTCACATGCGGCTCGGTACGTCGTGTCAGTGTCCGCGAAAGCGTATCGAGGATAACCTTGGTCGGGCCGAACAGTGCCATCTGATGCATCTTGTAGAGCGAGCGGTACATCATCTTGGCAAAGAAGCCTTCGACCATCATCGACCTGCCCGACACAAATCCCATGAGGCTGCCGACCGTCGAATAATGACCAAGCGAAACCAACGAGCCGAAGTCATGGTACTTGAACGGCCTGACGCCTTCCCCCCGCATGTGACCGCGCAGCTCTTTGATGAGGTGGGATGACATCTGGTGAGCGGCCTGCGCGCGCGGCGGGATCGGTTTGTCGGCCCCTTCCGGCACCAGATAGGCGCAATCGCCGATGACGAAAATGTTATTGTCCCGCGTCGTCTGGAGCGAGGGTTTTACAACGAGCGTGTTCGACCGGCTGACCTCAAGTCCGTCGAGGTTGGCCAGCACGCTCGGGCCTTTCACGCCCGCGGCCCAAACGGTGAGCGCGGCCGGAATAAACTCGCCGCCTTCCAAGGTCACGCCATCCGCGTTAACCTCGGTTACCCTCGCATTGGTGCGGATGTCGACGCCCAGGCCCTCGAGTACCTCGGCAGTCGAGCTGGACAACCGCTCCGGCAGGGCCGGCACGATACGCGGCGCAGCCTCGATCAGCGTCAGCTTAATGTCTTCATTGACGTCGACCTCATCGAGGCCAAAGGCAACGACGCCGCGAACCGTGCGGTGAAGTTCAGCCGACAACTCGGTGCCCGTCGCGCCCGCTCCGATGATCGCAACATGAAGCTGGCCTTTACGAACGGGCGTGCCCTGCGTATGAGCTGCGATGCAGGCATTCACCAGCCGCCGGTTGAAGCGTTCCGCTTGCTCGGGCGTATCGAGCATCACAGCATGTTCCTTGACGCCCGGCGTGCCGAAATCGTTCGATACCGATCCGACCGCGATGACAAGGGTATCGTAGGCGAACGACCGCGGCGGCGTGATCATGCGCTTGTCTTCATCGAAGGTCGCCGCGCAGTGCACGAGCTTGCGCGCCCGGTCCAATCCGATCATCTCACCGAAGCGGTAGCGGAAGCCGTGCCAGTGCGCCTGCGCGAGATAATCGAGTTCGTGCCGCGATACATCCATGCTGCCGGCCGCAATCTCATGCAGCAGCGGTTTCCAGATATGCGTGCGCGAGCGGTCGATGAGTGAGATCTCGGCTTTACCCTTGCGCCCGAGCTTGTCGCCAAGCCGCGTCGCAAGCTCAAGCCCGCCAGCGCCCCCGCCAACGACGATGATCTTATGTTTATCGGGCGAACCTGGAACGACCATCGACTCCTGCAGACCGGCCGATGTTTGAACCATCACCCGCTCATCTCCGGCCTTGCCCGGCGAACCAGGCACTTTGGTATCCGTTTCGCCGGTATCTGCGTCCTGCATGTCTCTACCTTCCATCAGCCCCGGATTTCGCCGCCCGTTGCTTTCGTCACTGCCGCAATCACCTTTTCGGCGACGGCATCGATTTCTTTGTCGGTCAACGTCGCGTCGGTCGGCTGCAGCGTGATTTCCAGACCGAGCGATTTTTTACCGCGTTCGCCAAGGGGCGCTCCGTCAAACACATCAAAGATGTTAACGGCGCTGATCAGCTTTTTCTCAACGCCACTTGCAGCCTTCAATAGGTCCGCCGCCTCAACGTCCTTGTCGACGACGAATGCAAAGTCGCGGGTCACCGGCATGAGGTCGGCGACAGCCATTGGCGGACGTGTCTTGCCGGACTTCTTCTTCTCGCGCGGCAATGCATCAAGGAAGATCTCGAAGGCCGTGAGCGAACCGTCCACGTCGAGCGCCTTGAGAGTGCGCGGATGAAGTTCGCCGAAATGCGCCAACACCATTTTCGGGCCCAGCCGCAACGTTCCCGAACGTCCTGGATGATACCATTCCGGCGCATCGCGAGTAACCTGTGCCTTCGCCGCATCGACCCCAAGCGTGGCAAGAGCCGCAACAACGTCAGCCTTGACGTCGAACACGTCGGCCTTGCCGCCGGCATGGTTCCAGTGCCGGCCCGACCCGCCGAGCACGGCTGCACCCGCTCTGACGCCGCACGCCGAAAGATATTGATCGTCTTCGCCGGCACCGCGATAGGCCTGACCCAGCTCAAACAGCGCTAGATCATCGATCCCACGATTGCGGTTACGCTGGACGGCCGCCACGAGACCCGGAAGGAGGCCCGGGCGCATCACCGACATCTCACTCGAAATCGGGTTGGCGATTTCAAGATCGGCCTGCCCGCCACCAAACAACTTTGCATGCTCGGGTGCCACGAACGACCACGTGATGGCTTCCACAAATCCGCGACCGGCAAGCGCCCGGCGAACACGACGTGCCCGCCGCTGGCCACTGGTGAGCTGCGCACTGGCCACGCCGCGATCGCGCGGCAGCGGAGTTGAGGCCATCGCATCGATACCGACAATGCGGACAACCTCTTCGACGAGGTCAGCTGCACCTTCGATGTCGGGCCGCCAGGACGGGACGGAGACCTTCAGCTTCGCCCCGGATCCGGAGATCTCAAAGCCCAGGTTTGATAAAATACGCTTGGCATCCTCGGCAGGTGTCGCAAGGCCCGCCAGCCGATGCACCAGCCCCGGGTCGAAACTGATGACCTTCGTCGGCTTGGGCACCTTCCCCGCCACGATTGATTTTGACGGCGTGCCACCGCAAATTTTCACGATCATATCGGTCGCCAGATCGAGCCCCGGCAGCACGCTTGCCGGATCGACGCCGCGCTCAAAGCGGTAGCGCGCATCAGACACGATGCCGGTCTTGCGTCCTGTCTTCGCCGTTCTCACCGGATCGAACCAGGCGCTCTCGATCAGAACGTCGGTTGTCGTCTCCGTACAGCCCGACGCTTCACCGCCCATGATGCCGCCAAAGCCCAACGGCCCAGACTCATCGGCGATCACGCACATGGCGTCTTCGGTCTCATACGTCTTGCCGTCCAGCCCCTCGAAGCTCTCGCCGGCCTTGCCGAGACGCGCCCGCACGTCGCCTTTCAGCTTGGCCACGTCGTAGACATGCAGCGGCCGGCCGCGGTCATAGGAGATGTAATTCGTCACATCGACAAGCGCGTTGATCGGTCGAAGCCCGATGGCCTTGAGACGGTTCTGCATCCATTGAGGCGAAGGACCGTTCGTGACACCCGAGACAACGCGGCCTGCAAAAACCGGGCAGGCATCCTCAGAGCCCGTCGGGAACTCCAGCTTGATATCGAGCCCGGGTGCCGACTTGCCTTCGACGGCGCCGAGTTCGGGTTCCGGTTTGAGCTTGCCAAGTCCGGCAGCCGCAAGATCGCGGGCGATGCCGCGCACCCCGGTACAATCCGGCCGGTTCGGCGTCAGCCCCACGTCGATCACCACATCGTCGAGCCCCATGGCCGCGACGTAAGCGACGCCAACCTTGCCCGCATGCGCGTCATCGACCTCGATGATGCCTTCTGCTTCTTCCGACAATTCCAGTTCAGAAGCCGAACACATCATCCCGTTTGAAACGACGCCACGCACCGGCTTTTTCACGAGCGTCACATCAAGGCCCGGAACATAGGTGCCGATAGGAGCGAACACGCCGAGCATTCCCGCCCGCGCATTGGGTGCCCCGCACACCACTTCAACCGGCGGCTTGCCCGCTTCGATCTCGACTTGAAGAACCTGCAGGCGGTCGGCATCGGGGTGCGGTTTGGCTTCCAGAACGCGTGCAATGCGAAATGCGCTCAGCGCCGCGCCCGGATCCTCGATGGCCTCGACCTCCAGTCCGATCGCCGACAGCTTGGTCGCGATGTCCTCAAGCGAGGCCTGCGTTTCGAGGTGGTCCTTCAGCCAGGACAATGTGAACTTCATGACTACATCGCCTTTTCGTGCATCGTCTCGCTAACGTGGTCTCCCGCAGACGGTCCAAGTAGGCTGGTCCTGCCGCGGGCCGGTTCTTAAGTCTTCTTTTCGCGCCTCAGCCGTGGCCGGAAACGCAGCCGCCGCCTTGATTTGTTTGCTGTCAGCGGTCCGCCAAGTCCGCGTCTCGCCTGCCGGATCTTCGCCCAGATCCACACGAACGACAGCGCGATGCGGATCAGCGTGAGCCCGTAGTAGATACGGAAAACGAAGCAATACAGCACGAACCACCGGTTCGATCGGTCCATATAGATCGATGTCGCCCGCAAGTCGAAGTGCTCCATGACATCGAATAAACCGCCACGCAGCACAAGGTCGAGGCCGAAGAACGCAGCACCCACGGGCCCAGCCGCGACCGGCTTGCCATCGGCTGTTGCATAAAGCGAAAATCCATCGGCTTGCAAAGCAAGGCAGCTCACCACGAACAGCACGTAGAAAATGACCATCGAGATGAACATCGAGCGGTAATACAGGAGCGCATGCCGCAGTGTGTCGCGACTGAACCCGTACTCGATCCAGCTATCCAGATCCCGGTGCTTGGTGTCGTGATAAAACCACGTCAGGAACGCGACAGTGATCATCGCTGCGGTCAAAAACAGCGCCATGGTGACGGAGATTGTCATGGCTGCTTGCCCACCGATTGCCTTCTCGTTGTGGCCCCTGTCTCACCGCCGGCCCAATACCGGCAGGCCGGTCTCTTCTTGCGCCTCGGTTTCGTGCCCCTAGGCACCCGGAGCGATGCCGCCCGCCAGCGTCGGCACATCCAGCATCGAAAATCCGTAGTGCCGAAGCCAGCGCATATCTGCCGCAAAGAACGCGCGCAGGTCGTTCATGCCGTATTTCAGCATGGCCATGCGGTCGATGCCCATGCCGAACGCGAAGCCTTGGTATTTGTCGGGGTCAAGTCCGCAGTTGCGCAGGACGTTCGGGTGCACCATCCCGCAGCCGCCGATCTCCAGCCACTCACCCGGCTTGCCGATGGCGGCTGCATCGATATCGATCTCAGCGGAGGGTTCGGTGAACGGGAAGTAGGAGGCGCGCAGCCGCATCTTCACTTCATCGACCTCGAAGAACGCCTTGCACATCTCCTCCAGTGTCCACTTGAGGTGGCCCATGTGGGTTTCCTCATCGATGACGAGCGCCTCGATCTGGTGGAACATGGGCGTATGCGTCTGGTCGGAATCGCAGCGGTAGACGCGGCCGGGTGCAATGATGCGGATGGGCGGCTTCTGGCTCAGCATCGTGCGGATCTGCACCGGGCTTGTGTGCGTTCGCAACACGCGCGGCGGGCTCCCTTCAGGAACCTTCATGTAGAAGGTGTCGTGATCCTGGCGCGCTGGATGATCGTCGGCAAAGTTCAACTTGCCGAAGTTATAATCGTCAGTTTCGATGTCCGGACCTTCGGCGACGGCAAAGCCCATGTCGGCAAAGATCTCGGCCAGTTCGTCCATCACCTGCGAGACGGGATGGATGCGGCCCTCAGCAATCGGCCCTGCGCTGACAGGCAGCGTGACGTCGGCACGCTCACTGGCGAGCCGCGCCTCAAGAGCAGCGTCTTCGAGAATAACTTTACGCTCATCGAGGGCCGTGTTGACCCGGTCCTTGATGGCGTTGACGGACTGTCCAAAGGACTTGCGGTCTTCCGGCGCCATCTTGCCAAGCTGGCTCATCAAAGCGGATATCCGGCCCTTCTTGCCGACCGCTGCGACGCGCACAGCTTCTATCGCCCCAACATCGCCGGCCGCTTCGATGTCTTTGAGGATATCTGCCTCAAGCGCGTTCAGATCGACGGACACAGTCTCGGTCATGACCTTGCCTTCCCGGGCCTTCCCGCAATCCCGATTGCGCAGTGCCGGGCAAAACAAAGCCGGCTCGTAAAGCCAGGATCACAGGGGATGATGGGGCGTAGCCCGCCCGGAAACATATCCCGGGCGGTGCAGAGGTTTGTCGGACGATCGCAATCTTAAGCCGCGAAGATCATCCGAAAATAGCCGGTTGGCTTCAGCCTTAGGCGGCCTTCTTGATGGCACCCGGCTGATCGGCAACGGCCTTGGCCGCCTGATCGACAAGCGACTTGAAAGCGGCAGCATCGTGCACGGCGATATCGGCCAGCACTTTGCGGTCGACTTCGATGCCCAGCTTGTTCAAGCCGTCGATGAACCGCGAATACGTCAGCGAGTTGTCACTGGCTTCGCGCACGGCGGCGTTGATCCGCTGAACCCAAAGCGCGCGGAACGTCCGCTTTTTGCGCTTCCGGTCGCGATACTGGTACTGCATCGCCTTTTCGACCGCCTGCTTGGCGATGCGAATGGTATTCTTGCGGCGGCCATAAAAGCCGCGAGCAGCCTTAAGAACTTTTTTGTGTTTGGCGTGTGCGGTAACGCCACGTTTTACGCGTGCCATCGAAGTGCTCCGCTAGTTGGTTTCAAGTTGTCGGGGGATTGCGCTGGGTGATCTCAGCGATTGTACGGCATGTACTTCTTGACGATCCGTGCGTCTTCATCACACAGCACCATGGTGCCGCGCGCATCACGCACGAATTTGGCAGTCCGCTTGATCATGCCGTGACGTTTTCCGGCAGCAGCGGCCTTGACCTTGCCGGTTCCCGTCATCTTGAAGCGCTTTTTTGCACTCGATTTCGTCTTTAACTTGGGCATTTTGCTTCTCCTCAATGCCTCACGCGCCGCCCTGCGACGGTTTAGGTCGCAGCTCCTCGCCAAAACGACCATCCGGCTCACGGGGTGTCCCCGCCGGTGGGTCAATCGTGGTCGAAGGGGTGCTTTGCCTGGACGACAGGCGCCGTGAGATGTCTCGCAAAGCATAAGGAACCGCCACGGCATGCCCCGCCGGGCGGCTCTCAGAGGGTCCGTATACTAGGGGATGGC
>CAYGRH010000104.1:0-8427 GCA_964352165.1 uncultured Hyphomicrobiaceae bacterium
CGTCCTGGGAATGATGGCCGACGACTACGCAAGCTGGCGCTGGAACATCACACCCAAGCAGCGTGGCCGCAGGCGCCTGCAGCTCATCATCTCCGCGCGCACGATGGGCTCGGATGGCGTAACGGCTGAAACCGCGCTGCCCGATCAGGTCTTTGAAGTTTCGGTGAAAACCAACTACGCCCGCACAGCCGCGCGCACGGGCGGCTGGATTACTGCAGCCATCGTGGGCGGGTTGTTTGCCCGCTTCGGCGAGCAGATGTGGGACACAGCCCAGGTTCTGGCTAAAACGCTATCCGGCCCGTAGGCGAGATAACCTGCGTCCAGAAAAACGCTAACCGATCAAGCGCGCTCGGCCACGATCTGAGCGATCGTGGCACGCAGCTCTCCAATCCCCTCTCCCTTTTCAGACGACGTGGCGATCACGGCCGGGAAAGCCGCAGGGTGACGTGAAATCATTGCCTGGGTCGCAGCCTTTACACTGCGCAGCGCATGATGATTGAGCTTGTCACCCTTGGTCAGAACCACCTGATAGCTCACGGCAGATGTATCGAGCATCTCCATGATCTCGCGATCATTCGCCTTGATGCCATGACGCGCATCGATCAGCAAAAAAACGCGCGCCAAGGTCTGGCGACCGCGCAGATAGTCCTTTACCAGCTCGGTCCAGTTATCGACCTTTTCTTTGGGAGCCTTGGCAAATCCGTAACCGGGCATATCGACAGCATAGAGGTCGCCGCTTTCCGGCAGAAAGATATTGAGCTCCTGCGTTCGACCCGGCGTGTTTGATGTCCGCGCCAACCCGTTCTGGCGGACCAGAGCATTTATCAGGCTGGACTTTCCAACATTGGAGCGTCCGGCGAATGCGATCTCCGGGCGATCGGCCACAGGCAGCCCGTCAAGCGCGACGACGCCTTTCAGGAAATCCCAACGCCGCAAAAACAGGCTGTCGCCGGCCGCAAGCTGCTCATCTGAAAAAGTCGGTTCTTCCGACATCACACCCCGGACTTATCGTCCTTTTTTCCTGACCAAAGATTGGTCACGGTCGCCAGCGTTTTCTTGATATTCCCGATAAGCGGAACATCAGTGCCCTGCTTCTTCATGATGTACCACTGCTGGGCAAGCGACAGCACGTTGTTCCAGGCCCAGTAGATGACGAGCCCAACCGGGAACGTTGCCAGCATGAAGGTGAACATCACGGGCATCCAGTTGAAAATCATCTGCTGCGTCGGGTCAGGCTGCGGCGGGTTAAGCTGCATCTGCAGCCACATCGTGACGCCCATGATGAGCGGCCACACACCGACCATCAGGAAGCCCGGAACGTCGTAAGGCAGAAGCCCGAAGAGATTGAACAGCGACGTCGGATCGGGGGCTGACAGGTCATGCACCCAGCCAAAAAATGGTGCGTGCCGCATGTCGATGGCGACGAACAACACCTTGTAGAGCGCAAAGAACACGGGGATCTGCAGCAGGATCGGCAGACAACCGGCCAGCGGATTGATCTTCTCTTTCTGATAAAGAGCCATCAGTTCTTGTTGCTGGCGTTGCTTGTCGTCCTTGAAGCGCTCGCGCATCTTCTCCATTTCAGGCTGCAACGCCTTCATCTTCGCCATCGACTCGTAAGCCTTGCTGGCAAGCGGGAAGAAGATCGCCTTGACGACAACCGTCACGCCCAGAATGGCGACACCGAAGTTGCCGATAAGCCCGTAGAGCCAATGCAGGAGGTAATAGAGCGGTTTCGTGATGAAGTAGAACCAGCCCCAGTCGATCAGATAGTTGAACTGAAGGATCTCGTGCTTTTCTTCATAGCCGTTGATCAGCTCGACCTTCTTAGCTCCGGCAAAGAACAACGAACTCGAAGCCCCGCTTCCCCCTTGCGGGATCGTGACGCCGTCTTTCATCGCGTAATCGGTGTAATAGACATCCGCACCGCTATCTTTGACGTGAGATAGCGTGGCGTTGAATTCCGATTTCTGATCGACAGGAACGATCGCGGTCGCCCAATATTTGTCCGTAAATCCGACCCATCCCCCGATCACATCCTTGAAGGTCTTGGATTCACCGGGCTCCTTCACGGTCGAATACGTGATTTCGGCAAGACGCTCTTCCCCAAGCCAGCCGATCAAACCCTCGTGCTGGATGAAGAATCCTTCAATCTTGGGCGCGCCATAGCGGTAGAGCCGCGCGAAAGGATACAAGACGACATCGCTGCCCGAAGCGTTGTCCACCGCATCCTCGATCCGGAACATGTAGTTTTCATCGAGGTTTATGGTTCGGCGGAATGTCAGGCCGGCCCCGTTGTCCCAGGTCAGTACGACCGGAGCCGTGCCATCAAGTTTCGCACCCGCTGGTGCCGACCAGACGGTATTCGGTCCCGGCGCCTTGTGAGCCGACCCAGCAGGCACTGTCCACCCATGTTCTGCGAAATAGGCATTCGGCGCACCCAACGGCGACAACAACACGACGTTCGGGCTCGTCGGCTTGACCGTCTCGCGATATTTCACCAATCGCAGATCATCGATCCGCGCACCCTTCAGCGATATCGACCCCTGCAGCGACGGCGTTTCGATTGTAACGCGCTCAGTGCTGGAAATGGCTGCTTCCCGCGACTGGGTGGCACCCGCAGGCAGAACGCCGCGCGCGGCCTGAGGACTACCAGCCTGACCGCCAACGGCCGGAGCGCCAGGCACTGCAGGCACGCCGCCTGCACCGCTGGTCACCGCGGCATCCTGAGCCGGATTGGGCTGCGGCGGCGGTGGCGAGAAAAAGAGCTGCCACACCAGAAGCACGGCCAGCGACAGGACCACCGCCAACATCAGGTTTTTTTGGTCGTCCGGCTGTTGGCTTTGCATTACCCGCCTCGGTTTTCGCGCCCCCGCTGCAAGCGAATGCGCCTTTTCCAACTCTTCGATCGGGGCAGCGGTCCGACGAGACCGCCGCCGTGTCAAGGCCGATCCCGGCCTTTCGTTCGTTCACTGCGCACGTTCTTGCTTCTCTTGCCGCCGTTGCCGCCCGTTTTCCTCAGCGCCAGATGAACACGTTCAAAAGCGTTATCAAGGTCTTGGGTGATCGAATGGAACGGACTGGTCAAAGCCGCATTGCGCGCGATGATCACATAGTCGCAGTCGGCCTGCGCACCAAGCGGTGCGACCTGGGCAACGGCTGCTTTAAGCCTTCGCCGAATTCGGTTGCGCGCAACCGCATTGCCCAGCTTCTTCGTTACCGTGAAGCCGAAGCGCGGCGGGCCGGCAGCCTCAGTCAGCAGACTATGCGAAACTTCGGCCTGGTGCCTATCAGCTCCAACCGTTTCACAGTCCGCGGAAGGTATTGTCACGCGCGGCTTGCCCTCAAGCACGAAAGCGCCGGTAGCCCATCGGCCGCCGCCGCGCACGCGCAGAAACGAAGAACGCTTTTTGAGGGTTTCAATAGCCAAGACGGGAGTCCTGGTTGCAGCTACGGACGGCGCAAAGATCGGTCCAATCCTTGCCGCGATAAGGACCGTCAGGCTGACAGGCGCTTACGGCCCTTTGCACGGCGTCGCGCGAGAACGCGCAGACCGCCCGTCGTCGACATCCGCTTGCGGAAACCGTGGCGGCGCTTCCGCACCAGTCGGCTTGGTTGATATGTACGTTTCACCGGTCGTCTCCATCAGCCGCCGATCGCATGGACACTAAAGGCCCGTTGCACCGGATCAGCTTTAACTATGGGGTAAATCGTCCGCTCCCGGTTCGCAAAAATGCGCTCAGGGACGGGCCGCCTGCCCCGCAAAAGCCAGACAATAAAAGGATCAACGGCTTATATGGGGGCCTCCGGGCGAAGTCAATCGATATGCTGTTAACGCCTCCCTCCCGGCCCCTGCAACGCGACAACTCCGCTGTACCGGCCGATTTCACTCCTGCGTTCACGGACAATCACGAACCTCATTCAGCGGTAACGAGTGCTTGAGACCCTATTCTGTTTTCGATCAACCTCCGTCATCTTCCCGCCAGCACACCTTTCGCCCTAACGCGCCGTCGGCGAATTTTCGGAGATGATGATGTTGACCGCCACCCAGATAAAGCCTGAAAGGCCAACGAGGCCATACGCAGCCCGTGCCGTGAAGGCCATTTCGATCACTGCAACCCTGCTCGTACTTGCGTTGGCAGCGATACTGACAGCAATCACCTCGCCATCCTCACAAGCAGCCGCGGCTGGCAACATCACCGAGGCCTTTGCAACCCACACTGCCGGGTCAGAGCTGACCGTCGACCACTCCGCCTGGGACAAACTGCTTGCAACCTACGTCCAGCCCGGCACCGACGGATTAAACCGCGTCGCTTACGCCACTTTCAAAGCCGACGGGCATAAAGACCTAAAGTCCTACATCTCGAACCTCGAGAGGGTAGACCCAGGCAAACTCGACCGCCCTGAGCAGTTCGCATTCTGGGCCAATCTTTATAACGCCAAGACCATCGACATTATTCTCGACCACTATCCGGTTAAATCGATCCGCGACATTTCCCTCGACAACAGTCTCTTCGGTGCCCTCAAAAGCTCCGTAGGCGCTGGCGGGCCTTGGAAAACTCCTGTCGTGACGATTTCCGGCCGGCAACTGAGCCTCGATAACATCGAGCACGACATCATGCGGCCCGTTTTCTCCGACCCGCGTGTACACTACTCGGTCAACTGCGCGTCCTACGGTTGCCCCAACCTCGCTGGCGATGCTTTCACCGGAGCAGGACTCGAAGCCCAGCTCGACGCGGGCGCCAGGTCATTCATCAATCATCCACGGGGTATTGAGGTCAAAAACGGGACTGTCAAAGCCTCGTCGATCTACAATTGGTTCCAGAAGGACTTCGGCGGCAATGCTGCGGGCGTCCTGGCACATGCACGCAGATACGCTGATGCCGAACTCGCAGCCAAGCTGAAAAACGTCACTGCAATCGATAGCTACGACTACGACTGGTCGCTGAACGACGCATCAATTCAAACGAACTAATTTTATAGCCCTCCAGCAGCTCTGATAGCGCAAACGATTTCGATAAGGAATTGCGACCCATGCCAGCCAACGACACTCCCCCCCAGCCGTCCGGTCCGTCGCAAATAAAGACAGCCGATAGCCGAAAGTCTGGAAGCCTCACACGTTGGGCGCCGCTCGTCGGCATCCTAGGTCTGATGGCTCTGGTTTTCGCAATGGGCTGGCACAAGTACCTGACGCTGGAGCAGATCGGACGCCACTACGATGCATTGACCGGCTACATCGATAGCAACCTGATCCTGTCATTGCTGGCCTACGCAGCGCTCTACATCGTCGTCGTCGCCCTTTCGCTTCCGGGCGCATTGGCATTGACGCTGGCAGGCGGCATCCTGTTCGGCTGGCAGATTGGTGGTCCCGCAGCAATCGTCGCCGCAACAATCGGCGCAACCGTTATCTTCCTGGTCGCCAAAACGTCGCTCGGTGAAACGCTGGCCGCCAAGGCTGGCCCTGCAATTAATCGCTTGCGCGCCGGCTTCCAGGAAAACGCCCTGAGCTACTTGCTCTTCCTGCGGCTCGTTCCAGCCTTCCCGTTTTTCATCGTCAATCTCGCACCAGCGATACTCGGCGTGAAATTGCGCACCTATGTCATCGCTACCTTCCTTGGCATCATTCCCGGCACCATGGCGTTTTCTTTTGCAGCTTCCCAGCTCGGCGCCGTCATTGAAAAAACCAACGCCGAACACGCAGCCTGTGTCGCCGACAAAGGCGAAGCTGCCTGCCCTTACGTGATCGACACCGGCACCCTCGTCAGCAAGGAAATCATCCTGGCGTTTGCCGCCATCGGCATCGTGGCGCTCATTCCGGTCATCGTGAAAAAGCTGAGCAAACGCCATGCAGCCGCCTAACGCGCCATATTCAGTGTTTGCAAAAGACGCCGTCCATGACAACGGTTCGGGCGGATCATCGACGGGAGGGAACGGCGACATGACAGCAACCGGTGCCAATACCAGGACCGAAACGATCGAGTGCGATATCTGCGTGGTCGGCGCCGGCTCAGGCGGGCTCTCCGTGGCTGCCGCAGCGGCAGCGTTCGGCGTTAATGTCGTGCTGATCGAAAAGCACAAAATGGGCGGCGACTGCCTCAACTATGGTTGCGTCCCCTCCAAGGCCATGATCGCTGCCGGCAAGCGGGCTCACATGATGCGCACGCCCCAGCCATTCGGCATCAAAGGCGTCGAACCAGAAATCGATCATCGCGCCGTCCACGACCATATCAAGTCCGTCATCGCCGCCATCGAACCAAACGACTCCGTCGAACGATTCACTGGCCTTGGTGTCCGCGTCATTCAGGCCGCCGCTCGCTTCGTCGACAAGCAAACGGTCGAGGCCGGCGAATACCGCATCAAGGCTCGCCGGTTCGTCATCGCCACCGGGTCATCGCCGCTCGTCCCCCCCATTCCGGGACTTGATACCGTTCCCTACTTCACCAACGAATCTGTTTTCGACAACCAGTCGAAAATCGACCATCTGCTGATCGTAGGCGGCGGTCCTATAGGCATGGAGTTGGCACAGGCCCATTCGCGCCTGGGCACCCGGGTAACCGTGCTGGAAGGCGCAAAGGCTCTCGCCAAGGACGACCCCGAGATGACGAAAGTCGTCCTGGAGCATCTGCGCGCAGAAGGCATTGAGATCCGCGAAGGCGCGCTCGTTGAAAGCGTGGAAGGCGGTCCCGGTCGCATCGTTGCAAACATCAAGACGGACGCAGGCGCTGAAGCCATTGAAGGCACACACATCCTGATCGCCGCCGGTCGCAAACCCAACGTCAGCGAACTCGGCCTGGAAGCAGCCGGCATCAAGTTCGACAAACGCGGCGTAAAAGTGAATTCCGGCCTCGTCACCTCCAATTCCCGCGTTTACGCCATCGGCGACGTGATCGGCGGGCTGCAATTCACGCATGTCGCCAATTATCACGCGGGTATTATCATCCGGAAAGCGCTGTTCCGGCTGCCGGTCAAAGCCGACGACAGCGTCATTCCGTGGGTGACGTTTACCGACCCTGAACTCGCGCACGTCGGAATGACCGAAGCGCAGGCGGCCGAAAAGCATGGCAAGGTGCACGTCTTGCGCTGGCCCTACCACGAAAACGACCGCGCCCAGGCCGAGCGAGTCACCTCAGGCCACGTCAAGGTCGTGACCTCGAAGAAAGGAGCCATACTTGGCGCAACGATCGTTGGCGAGCATGCCGGCGAACTCATCCAGATGTGGTCGCTCGCCGCCTCCCAGAAACTCAAGATCAAAGCCATGACCGGCTGGGTCTCGCCGTACCCCACGCTTACCGAAGTCAACAAGCGCGCCGCCTATAAATTCTACTCCTCAGCTCCCAGCAATCCGCTCATTCGTAAAGCCATATCGCTGCTTGCAAAGCTCGGTTAGCAGCCCCTGATTGCCGTTATGCATTGCGGTCGGCTCCCGCTTCCATGCCGTAAACAGCAGATATAGACTGAGAAAGAAACATTCCCGCTGGGACAGCCCGCGTCGGCCCACGGGCTACAATGTCTCAGCAACAGCCGCCAGCCTAGATCGGCTTTCGCCACCAAACCGCTCAGCCTTTAACGAGGAAATCCGTGCCACGCGATTCAAGTGAGGGTGCACCTGAACCTTCCGCGCAGCCTGCGGCCCAGCCTCCGGAAGGCTCGGTGGCGCGCCGGGCGCTGTCGGGCGGCCTCAACGCATCGCGCCGCGCCTGGCTCGGCATGGGCCTTCCTTCCAAACTGCTGATGCTGACGGCAGCCTTCGTAATGCTGGCGGAAGTCCTGATTTTCGTCCCGTCCGTCGCGAACTTCCGTGTCAACTGGCTCAGCGACCGGCTGACCGCATCCAAACTCGCAGCCCTGGCGGCCGACGCTATTCCCGGCGGCAAGGTGCCGGGCAGCCTGCGCACCGAACTGTTGCGTACCGCGGAAGTCAAAGCGGTGGCCTGGAGACGAGACGGCCGGAGACGAATGGTACTCCCGCCAGGAGAGGCGATGGCGATTGACGCCGTCTTCGACCTGCGCCCCAAAGACCGCGACTTGCAATCGGAAATCGCCTTCAGATTCGGCTTGATCGGCGAGGCACTGGCAACCCTGCTTCGGCAGGACAACCGGACCCTGCGCATCGTCGGAGGACTCGGAGACAGCAAGACCGACTTCATCGAAATCATTATTCCAGAAAAGCCTTTGCGCGAGGCCATGCGTGGCTACGGACTCAACATTCTGGTCCTGTCGATCATCATCTCTCTGTTCACAGCGGCCCTCGTTTACTTCGCGCTAAGTTCGCTGCTCGTGCGCCCGCTGATGCGCATTACGCGCAACATGCTTCACTTCGGCGAAAACCCGGAAGACGCCAGCCGCATCATCGAACCGTCCGACCGGCGCGATGAAGTCGGCACAGCCGAACGCGAACTCTCCGCCATGCAGCGCCAGCTTTCGCAA
>CAYGRH010000104.1:8437-9756 GCA_964352165.1 uncultured Hyphomicrobiaceae bacterium
ATCCTGCAGAAAAACCGCCTTGCCCAGCTCGGTCTCGCCGTCAGCAAGATCAACCACGATCTGCGCAACATGCTATCGAGCGCGCAACTCATCTCCGACCGCCTTGGCTCGCTGACAGATCCCACCGTGCAGCGATTTGCACCCAAGCTGATTGCCTCGCTCGACCGCGCCATCAACTTCTGCAACGACACCTTGAAGTTTGGCCGCGCCGAAGAAGCCGAACCGCGCCGCGATCTGCTACTCCTCAAGCCGCTTGTCGAAGAAGTCGGCGACGGCTTGGGGCTTCCCCGCGAAGGCCAAATCGAATGGCACGTCGACATTCCCGAGACGTTGCGCATCGATGCCGACAAGGACCATCTATACCGCGTCCTTTCAAACCTCTGCCGCAACGCTATGCAGGTCCTTGAGGCACAAGGTCCCTCACAGGCTCCGGCCCTGCCTGCGACCGCCTCCGGCACCACAGTCGACGAAACGGTGCCTTCGTCATCGCAAGCCGGCACGCCCGCCACAACATCGATCGGGCAGATCGCCGTTTCCGCTCGCCGCGACGGCCGCAGCGTGATCGTCGTATTGCGCGATAACGGTCCAGGTATCCCCGCCAGGACCCGGGAAAATCTTTTCAAGGCCTTTGCCGGATCACAGCGCAAAGGCGGCACCGGTCTTGGTCTCGCGATAGCCGCTGAATTGATCGGAGCCCACGGAGGAAGCGTCTCGCTCCTGGAGACCAATCACGGCACGGCATTCCAGATTATTGTCCCTGACCGCACACCGGGCTGATCGCAGCCCGAAATCAGCCGATGTATCACGACAACCTGAGCCGCTTATACGCTGAGCATCCTTCAGCCCCGCGCTCACAGCTCCAGGCTCGCAGCCTTCCAGCCAGATTGAGACAGCCTGCTTTGAGATGCGTCTGCGTCATCAGCCGGTCTCGCGTTCGCCCCACAGTGAGCTTTCCATATCGCATCCGCCACTGCTGCACATGCCGGCAGCGCAAACGGTCTTTGGCTCAAGGCTGATCTGCCGCGATCTCAAGATTTCACGGCGACCAACAGCCCTTTTGCGAGCCCTGTTCGTTAGCGAGCATTGAGGTTATTTGGGCATTTCACGCCCGAGGGAGCCCGAGAGCCGCCCACCCGGCGTTGGCGAGACGAATGTCCCTTGCATCCTCGCCATCAACCGGTTAGTAAAGCGCCTCCGTCGGCAAGCAGCCGCTTTCCCGACGCCCGCGCAGGCAGCATTGACGGCCCCTGCCCGGCAAGCACCGGTAGCTCAGCTGGATAGAGCACCAGACTACGAATCTGGGGGTCAGGAGTTCGAAT
>CAYGRH010000105.1:0-9658 GCA_964352165.1 uncultured Hyphomicrobiaceae bacterium
GACCCTTATCAGCCGGACGAAACTCCAGGTGATGGGCTACGCGGGCAGCAAGTTTCTTTCAAAAACGATGACGTGGCAGCGCGCGCCCGCCACGATCCGCCGCTGTGGCGGCAAGTCGGCAGCCGACGAACAGATCGCCGCGCGCGAAGACGATAAGCCGCAAGTCCTGGCGGCGGCTGCTCCTGCGCTCACGTATGCGCCACTGCCCGGCCGCAGACCTGAAGTCGAGGCTGCGCGCGAACGTGCGAAAATTGCAGCGATTGAACCTGTCATTGACGTTCCCGCACCTTTACCAGCCGAACAACCTGTCGGGCCGCGCCTGGCGCTCGCCGACGGTTCGCGAACGACCATCGATAGTGTGCTGGCCGCTTCTGGAGTGGGGGCGGAGGACGTTATCGTTCCGCCAAAGCCCCGGCTTGCGCGCCGCCCGCTTACGCGCCGGCTATATGGTCCGACCCGATCTGCATCGCTGAGCACGGGAACCTGCACCGTGACCGCTCCGTTCGTGACGGTCTCTTATCCATGCACCCGGGCAAAATAGGCAATAACTCGATCATCACCCAGGCTTTCCGCACAGCGGCCATGCACGCGTGGCTGACCTGCTCGCACGCAGTATTATTGCGTTCCATCTAACTTGCCTGGACCGCAAGGGCAGAACCGAGAGGCGACACGCGGTAGAGAGTTTTGCCAGTGGCGCGTCAGCGCCGGGCGCTGCGCTCGGCTAAAAGTTCATCGAACACTTCGAAGAATTCCTTTGCGCCCGCGTTCTTGACGTTGACGTTCATGCGATCGCCAAGCGCTTCAAGCAGCCCTTGCGAAGTGCGCCCACGCACGACGGAGTTGCGCTCATAACCGCGCCGGCTGAAGAAATTGACGGTCGGCATACCAAGCCCAACGGACGTCATCATCTCAATGCCTGTGCCGGGACCTGCCAGGTTCATCAATTCCAGCTCTGTCGAGTCGAGGTTCGAGCGCCCCTTCTTTTCCGCGAACAGCTTGATACCCTTCAACTTGTAGACCTGTATCCAGGGCCCGATGTCGCCGTCCAGATTGATGGAATGAATCCCCATACCCTTACCGGTCTTGGCAAAACGCTGGTGGGAAGCCCATTTGTTCGGAATGGATTTGGCGTTGCGGGTCATCGCACCCAGCGCCTTGATTTTCGTTTTCAGCCGCGCGCGACGTTCGTCGCTGATGCCCGGGGCGCGCGCCATTTTTTGCAGCCTGTCGATGAACTCGTTGCCGTGTTTCACGACTTCATTCACGGAATTGGCGGCAAGGAGTTGCGCATAGCCCAGCGCCGAAGAAATGGGACGGCCTTTCTTTGAAATCGGATGGATGCCGGCCTGCATGTCGGCTGTTCCGTTGCCGCCGGTCTCCAGCCCGTAAACACGGACAACCTGATCTTTCGATAAACCGAGGCGCAGTGCCTCTCGGGCATAGCGGCGTTTGAATTCGCGTTCTGGGATGCGCTCTGGCTCGAAGTCATAATATTTGCGCGAGGCCGCAAGATAGTCCGTCAAGCCCGGCAGTTCGGTTTTCGGCTTTGTGGGTAAGCTAGGCTTGTCGTCGAGGGCTTGGAATTTCTGCCACCGTGCGGAAAGCGACTTTGAGAGGGACGGGCCTTTGTATTCTGGCGGGAACGTGCTGACGTAGTCGGCTTGCCGGGCGGGAAGTCCGCTGCGGATGCGTTTGCGGCGCTTGGATCGCGTCGACGTGACCTTGTCCCAAAATGCGTCGAGATCGGCTTGGAAGAACACTTTGGCCGCATAGTATTCCTCGAATTGACCACGCTCTTGACCCGACAGGGTTGCTGCGAACTGTCGCGCTTCGCCAGTCTTCGCCATGGCTACCGACGTCTGCACGCCTAGCGCCGAGATGATGAGGACAAACAATCCAGCGGCCAGAAGAACGGTTTTGCGCATGTGGGGATCATCCTCTTCATAATGCTGCGAAATGCGACTGCCATCGCATCTCGCTTCAAATTAGGGGCCGCTGCTCCGGCTTCATCACACCAGCGGCCGGCCGATGCGCGCGGGACTCTATCAACGGTAGCCATGTGCGTCTTCAAGCCGGGCCCAACGGTGTGGGGATGTTGTGCGACGAAGATCCTGTTTGCCGCACTATCGCAATGGCGTGTGCTTGTGCGCAAATTGGGGCAAAGGGCTAAGCGGTTGCGTGCTCGGCGCGGCGCTCTATGGTCTAAACGAGTCCGTTCGGGCATTTTGCCAGTTGCCACGGGTTGGCTAACGGTGCTCGCTATCGGGGCTGGCACTCGCGCTGCCCGGCCCCCAAATCACAGTCGATTATGCCGCAAGCTCTTACGGTAATATTGGTGCAACGCTTGCGCTATGGGCTAGCTTGAACGAAGCGGCACGAACGGCGCTTTGAATGAATGGCGATCAGATCCATGAGCTTGCCGGAGTGGCAAAATCTAACGGCAAGCGTTTTGCGGGAGCGCGCTAATCGCGGGCTGCATCGCACGCCGTTGAGATCGGCCAGCGCTCCGGTGCGTGCACCCAGTGACTACGATCTTAATCCCGGTCTGATTGCTGAGCTGCCTCCATCCGCTTCGTTAAGGCCGGCAGCCGTTCTGGTCCCGATCATCGAACGTCCCGAGCCGGGCGTCCTGCTGACGCTGCGGACATCCCATTTGTCGAGCCATGCAGGGCAGATCGCGTTTCCAGGCGGGAAGGTCGATGATAACGATGACGACGAGGAAGCCGCCGCGCTGCGCGAGGCACTTGAGGAAATCGGCCTTGAGCGCCAATACGTCGAACCGCTGGGTTATCTTGATCCCTACAGGACGGGGAGCGGTTTTTTGATCCAACCTCTGGTGGGACTTGTCCGGGCTGACTTTGGTCTGCGCATAAACCCAAACGAAGTCGACGACGTGTTCGAGGTGCCGCTCGCATTCCTTATGGATGCAGCAAACCATCGTCGCGACTCACGCGAGATTGCCGGGGGGATGCGGCATTTTCATGCAATGCCCTATGGGGAGCGCTATATATGGGGTGCGACCGCCGGGATTATCAGGAACATGTACGAGAGGCTTCACCACGAATGATCCGAATTGTCATCGAGAACATCATTCTTCTGCTGCTGCCATCGCTTGTTTATTTCGCCTATATCTACCTGACGGTAAGTACTGCGAAAGATCGCACCAAGGCGGTCAACGATGCACCTTTGCTCTGGTTATTTGTCCTGGGGGCCTGTCTGGTGCTGCTGGTCCTTTTGACTTTTGGATCGAATTCCGGAAGCCGGCCTGGCGATGTTTATCAGCCGCCTGTTTTCAAGGACGGTAAAATTGTCCCCGGACACCTCCAGGGCGACGAGCCGGCAGGGGGCCAACCCAAACAGTGAATATTTCGAGCGCCCCTTGGCCTCCATAGGCCAACTCGCATCCGCTGGACGTTCAGGCAAAATGCGGCGCGGCGTGAAATGGCGGAGCAGAAGTCAGGCTCTGAGAATATTGGAACGGTCGAGAGCATGTCCGACGACTTTCAATTTTCCGGCCTTGCCGCGCTTAAGTCGGCCGACTGGCTGTCATCACCAGCCACGCAGGACCTCTTTGGCGCAATAGAGGCTGCGGGCTTTGATGCGCGCGCGGTTGGCGGCTGTGTCCGCAATACACTCATGGGGCAGCGCGTTGCTGACATCGATATCGCGACGACCGCCCTTCCCGACGAAGTCGTGAAGTGCGCGAATAGCGCAGGTTTTTCGTGCCATCCTACGGGTATCGAACATGGGACGGTGACGGTCGTCAGCCGAGGCGTCGCATTTGAAGTCACGACCCTTCGGCGCGACGTGGAGACGATGGGGCGGCGGGCCGTGGTCGCATTCACCACGGATTGGGCAGAGGATGCGCAGCGGCGCGACTTCACAATCAATGCCCTTTATTGCGACCGGCACGGCCAGCTGTTCGACCCGCTTGAGGGAATTGGCGATCTCGCTGCGCAGCGCGTCGTCTTTATTGGTGATGCTCGAGAAAGGATCCGTGAGGACTTTCTGCGCATTCTGAGGTTCTTCCGGTTCTTTGCGATCTACGCGCGCGGGTCCGCCGATGAGGCGGGGCTTTCGGCATGCGTAGCGGAGCGCGACGGGATAGAACTCCTATCGGCTGAACGCATCCGCGAAGAACTGCTCAAAATATTGTCGGCACGGCGCGCGTTGGATGCTGTTCGTCTGATGAACGAAACCGGCATTTTATCGCGTTCGCTGGTTCAGCCCGATGATACGGCGCGTTTTGATGGAGCAGCTGGCGTTGCCGCGTTGACGCGACTGGCCGAAATTGAACGCTCCGTGCGCCGCACACCGGATGCCGTGCTGCGGCTAGGAGTTCTGTTCTTTGCAGGACGCCGCAAGGACCCGGACGGGGACGGCATTCCTGTGTTCTCCGACGCTTTCGGCTCAGGCGACGGTTGCCAAGCCAGCGAGTTGGCGCGCCTTCTTCGGTTGTCGAATAAGGACCGCGACCGGCTGATCGGCCTTCTGGCTGCGACAACCATTTTGACTGACGGCATGGCGGAGCGGGCCTTTCGGGCAGGAGTTTACCGAATGGGAAAGCAGGCGATCAGCGATGCTCTACTAGCCCGCGAAGCACTTGGCTTGCCGAGCCCGGAGGCAGCTTCCGGTCCCATGGCGGAACAGAGGGCTGAACCATTGGGAGAGGCGCTTGCCTACATCCAGGGATGGCCGGTTCCGCCTATGCCATTCAAGGGAAGCGATCTTGCAGCGCTCGGTGTAGCGCCAGGACCTCAGATGGGTGACATCCTCAAACAGTTCGAAAATTGGTGGGTGGAGGAGGACTTCCCCGACGACAAGGTGCTGCTCGCCGCCCGGCTGAGGGCCATCGCCGATTTTCCGCATGGTTAGCCAATAATGAATGCGCGCACTTTCGCGGGAACTCCTAAGATCGTAGGTTTGCAGGACTGCCGTTAGTCAGGAGTTTTCGGGCATGCGCCGCATCGGGCATACTTTTATCGACCGGGCTGAAATTGCACGGCAACGTGCCAGATCGGCACGGATTGTTCGTGCTGCGTATGCGTCATTGGCGCTCGGAATGGCGACGGTTGCGCTCGTGTTGAAGTTTGCGCCCTCCTGGCTCGGCGTCCCTCATCCACTCTCGAATGATATCGCGATGGCATTCGCCTTGATCGGACTTGGCAACCTTTGCGCAATGGCTGCATGGGAATTCTTATTCAACCGGTCATCCGTCGAAATCGACGTCCGATAAAACTATTGCACTTTAGTGCAATGCTGAACCCGAGATCGCATGGCTTGAAGCCGACTTGGAAAGGGCCTAAAGACCCAAGCCCATTCCTGACGGCGTGACCTTCCTGAAACCGCCAGGCCCTTTGCCAAAAAAATGCCGGCCTCGCAGTGCGAAACCGGCATTGTCAGCGCCTTGTGCGGCGCTATTCAAACGAAGATCAACGAGGCTGCCCGATGACCAGGGCATGTCCGACTTTGAAAACACCGTGATTTCCAAGTCCTCGCTGTATCCCGCCTCAAATCGTGAAATCTTCCAGCGATGCGCCTTTGCCCAGCTTGGCGACCAGCCAATTCGGTTTACGGCCGCGGCCCGTCCAGGTTTCGGCGCGATTGTCCGGATTGGCGTATTTCGCGACCGACGTGCTGCCCTTCGCCTTGCCGCGACCACGTCCACCGACGAGATCATTGATCGAGAAGCCGGCGCTTGATGCGAGTTCCTGCATCTTGGCCAGGACTTCATGGCGTTCGCGTTCTCTGGCGATGGCAATCGCCTTTTCGACGTCTTCCTGCAGATCCATTAGATCTTTCAATGACATCTTAGCCAGATTTGGACTTGCCATTTTACTTGTCTTCCCTTTCGAAACAGCCATTTTTTACTCGCCTAGTTATTTTGTTGCTCATTGATGCGAACTGCGCCAACAGCCCGATGTTCCAGTCGCTGACGCCGGTGCCTGGGGACCGGCTCAAAAGAAACGTTCCAACCCATCGCCTTGCGGAGCATGCAATTTTCGATGCTCTTGATCCTTCGCCGGACAATGCCTGTCTGAATCAACGCAGGATTTCACGATTACGGTTAATACTGACCTGACCGGAAACCCGATAATGCGATCTCAGCAATTCGTTTGTTGAATCCTATTGCTGCAGTTCAGGATCATAGCAAAGCCAATGGATTTGCATAACCGAGCAATTTCCTATCAGGAGAAAACTTGGGCGGCAACCTTTGCTTCTGCTCCATCTCGAAAACCAGTTACCATTTAGTCGCACCTTTCCTTTTGGAAAAGGCGCGATAGGCAATTCGAGAGTTTAATCCCTGACGGCACTGCTGCCTTCAAAACGGGTTGATATCCGGGCCTCTGGTGTCATTCATCGCTTGGCGCGAAAACCTGGGCGCCAAAACCTGGGTACGCAAGCTTGGCCAGATCAATCGCGCTCATCTGGCGTTCATGTTGGATCTGGGAAATTAGGTTACCCTGCCTGGACTTTCCGGCGTGATCCATGGGGTGCGGTGCGCAGGGTCACCGCACCCCGCCCCTTCAAGTTCTTACGGACTGTCCAAGTTGTTTTCGCGGTTGTTGCAGTCGTGTTGACGGGCCCGCCGAAGTCCATAGGAGCATTAGCCTCGTCCGGCCGGGATTATTGTGATCACATTTTCGATATTTCGGGTCGTGAGCGGACCGAACTCTTTGGCAGTCGTACTGCCGTGCATTTGATCTGTCCGCGACTACGTATTGGTCAGCACAGAAATACGAACACTTTGGCAAGCGTCTGCGTTCGCGCAGTCAGACCAAACGGCTCTGCGCCGGTCAACTGTAATTTATGTCGGTTAGTTTACCCGTCGGTGGATTGGACATCGTCCAGGCTGCGCTTAAGCGGGCGTATACGACCGAAGAAACGGGGATCGCGAAAATGCGGATTTGCACGTTGATGTGCCAGGGCTTCAACAACCCGGAATTCGAAAACGCTGGCTGTTGTGGGCGAGCCGCTCCTCTACCGAGGGTTGGCCTCACCATATTCTCGAAGATCTGGACTTGCAGCTCGACCGACGCCGCTCAGAGTTCGCGTGAGCCGGCTTCGTTGCAAGCCGAACATCATATGGCTTGACTACCTTGCCGCCCTGCAGCGGCTTTCTTAAATCTTGAGTTCCCGATAGGGTGCGCGCGGTCCAAGGGAAGAAATCTGTCGCAGAGCAAGCCGGAACATTCCCTGTGGCGTATGAATTCCATACACGAGACACGATTTCGCAGGTTCAACGGTTCCACCGGAAGAACGATGCGGTTACGAAGAGAATTCCGCTAAACTAAGGAGTTGAATGCATGGCCTTTACTTTGCCAGACCTACCCTATGCCTACGACGCGCTGCAGCCCTACATGTCGGCTGAAACGCTGCAGTTCCACCATGACAAGCACCATCAGGCCTACGTGGATAAGGGCAATGAGATTGCTGGCGATGGCACTGCTTACGCCGGCATGAGCATCGAGGATATCTGCAAGAAGGCGGCCGCTGACAAGGATCAGGCCGTCATCAACCAGATCGGCCAGCACTATAACCACATCCACTTCTGGCAATGGATGAAAGCTGGCGGTGGCGGCAACAAGCTGCCCGGCAAGCTGATGCCGCTCGTTGAAGCCTATGGCGGGTACGACAAGGTTCGCCACGACTTCATCGAAGCGGGCAAGGGTCAATTCGGATCCGGCTGGTGCTGGCTCGCTGTCAAGGACGGCAAGCTGTCGGTCGAAAAGACGCCAAACGGCGAAAATCCGCTGATGCATGGCGCGCAGCCCATCCTCGGCTGCGACGTCTGGGAGCACAGCTACTACATCGACTACCGCAATGCGCGCCCCAAGTATCTCGAAGCGTTTTTCGACAATCTCGTGAACTGGGAACATGTCGAAACGCTGATGGGCTGATGAGTTGGCCTGCGAGCACGGAAGCTAAAGCAGCCAAGAGCGAAACGGTGTGCCTGCAGTCCGCAGGCACACCGTTTTTATTATCGCACTCCCGACGGCTCTGTTCGAAGCGGGATGCCGCATACGCACCAGACGCTTTGCCGGTTCGATTGCGGAAGTACCGGGCTCAAGCGCTAGCGCTCGGCCTGAGGGGCGAGGCTGTCGAGGTAGGCGAGGAATGCGTTGATGTCCTCGGGCTCGAATACGAACACCGGCATATCGGGGTGGCCAGACTGGATCCCTTCGGCAAGCGCTTCGGCCAAGTGTTCCGCGGGATAGCGTGTGACGACATCGCGGAACGGTGGTGCCTGTTCGTGAGTGCTTTTATCCGACGTTCCAATGGCATGGCAGCGCGCGCAATGCTTTTCGACAAGGGCTTGGCCCTTGGCGACTTCGAGAGCGTGGTAGGCCGGATCGGCGACTTCGGGTTCTTGGATCGCCTCGCTTGAGGGCTGCGATTCCGGAGCTTGAGCCTGAGCCAGAGAGGTCAACGAGAGCAGCCCTCCCAAACAGATCAAGCTGGCCAAACAGATCAAGCCGGCGAGGCTGGCAACGGATCGTGTCAAACGGGCATTGGTCATACGGCGCTCCAAAAACGATGTGCTCCAGTGCGATTTGGACGCGAGCGTGACAGAGTCTGCCAGCAATCGGATTGACCGCGATCAATGTGCTCTTGGCTGCAACAGCGCACCTGCCGAAAAGTTCTCAGCCGCATTCAGACGGCTTGAACCGACGGGGCACGTTTGCCGAATGTGCCTTAACGCCCGCCGCGCATGATCGTGCGAACAACCTGTGAGATCATGCGGCGCATGATCGACTTGCTGGCATAAGACACGGCCTGCTCGCCAAGAGACTTGCCGCCGCGCGGCCCGCGGCCAAAAATAACCGAGCCCCAGTTCGAACTGCCGGAGGCGGCTTCCTTTGTGAGTTCTTCCTCCTTGGCGGCTGCCTCGGCGGCCCGCTTCGCAAGGATTTCGTGGGCGCTTTCTCTGTCGATGGCCTGTTCATATTTGTTGGCGACAGGACTGCGCTTCATCAGATCTTCGCGCTCGGCCTGGGTCAACGGCCCGATCTGGCCTTCTGGCGGGCGGATCAACGTGCGCTGAACGATTGACGGTTCGCCCTTGTTTTCAAGGACAGAAACCAACGCTTCGCCGACACCAACCTCCATGATTGCCTTTTCGGTATCGATATCAGGGTTCTGCCTGAACGTGGTGGCGGCTGCGCGAACGGCCTTCTGTTCGCGCGGGGTAAAGGCGCGCAAGGCGTGCTGCACGCGGTTGCCGAGCTGGGATGACACCGTGTCAGGCACGTCGAGCGGGTTCTGCGTGATGAAGTAGACGCCAACGCCTTTGGAACGGATGAGGCGGGCGACCTGCTCGATGCGCTGGAGAAGTGCCTTTGGCGCTTCATCAAATAGCAGGTGGGCTTCGTCAAAGAAAAACACCAGTTTGGGCTTGGGCTGATCGCCGACTTCCGGCAGCCGCTTCCAAAGATCAGTCAGGAGCCACAGCAGGAACGTCGAATACAAACGCGGGTTCTGCATCAGCTTGTCGGCGGCCAGCAGATTGATGATGCCGCGCCCATCCATGGCAACCCGCATCAGATCGTCGATGTTGAGAGCAGGCTCACCGAAAAACTGATCCGCGCCCTGCTCTTCCAATACCAAAAGACGGCGCTGGATCGCCCCGACCGAGGCGGAGGCGACATTGCCGTAC
>CAYGRH010000106.1:0-2701 GCA_964352165.1 uncultured Hyphomicrobiaceae bacterium
TGAACCAGAGCATCGAAGTCATCACCACCAACTTCCGCGCCAAAAAGATCGACGCGGCAGCTATCTGGGAACCGACCGCTACCAAAATCGTCAAGGCGGGCCTGGCTCGTCGTGTGGCATCGGGTATCGACTTCGACCTCTCGGACGGCGCGTTCATGGTGATGCTGAACGATCTCATTCAGCAGCGCCCTGATGTCGTCAAAGGCTGGCTGAACGGCGAACTCGACGCGCAGCTGTTCCTTGCCGATCTCAACAACGCTGGTGAAGTCGCGGCGATGGCCGAGGCTCAGACCGAACAGATCGACAAGAAAGTCCTCTGGGCGGCCATGTACCACGGTCCAGAAGGTTCAACGAAACTGTCGTTGGACTTCGCCATCACAGATGATGCGAAAAAGCTTCTGAAAGACGCCACGGGCTTCCTCTACAGCTTGGACAAAAAGCCAGCTGCTGCCCCGGAAATCCGTCCTGAAGGGGTCATGGCGAACTTCACGGAAGAAATCCTGAAAGAGCGCGGCTTGACCGGCCCTGTTGGGGTTATCAAGGCCCAGCCGATGTCGGCTTTCAAAGAATAATGCTGCTTTAGCATTTTCACTGACTATGGCACTGGCCGGGAAATTTACTCCGGCCAGTGCCTGAAGTCCAAAGACCTCAAGAATTCAGACTGATTGTCGTTCTCGTAGATGGATGCGAGAGCAGGAGTGGCGCGTGACGCTTCGCCGCTTGGTATCCAGACGATGTTCATACGTGTTCGACAGCTCACCCCTGGTGAGGCGCCTGAAGAACCGTTCCAGCAAAACTCTAAACTTGAGCACGGATAAAAATGAGCCAAACCGCTGTAGCTGCTGTAGATAACCGCCGGACATCCGCCCCCAAGGGGCTGGCAATGGCCTGGTACAGGTTCACGAAATCTCTGACCACTCCCACACCTTACCTTACGGTTTTCGGAGTGGCACTCTGGCTTTTCGTCTATTGGCTGTTGTGCGAAGGCCTGAGGCTTGATCGCTTCGATAAAATCCCCGGACCAGTCGCTGTTTCCAAAGAATGGTTCTCGCCGACGCCCTTCCAGGGCATTTCGTTCTTCACTCCGGAATATTATAACCACATCTATGTCAGCTGCCGGCGCATTGCCATTGCCTTTGCCATCGCAACAGGCGTGGGCGTTCCGCTGGGCTTGTTCATGGGCTGGTCGCAGAAAATCCGGGAATACGTGTTCCCCATCCTTGAGACGCTCCGCCCAATTCCGATCCTTGCTTGGGTTCCGCTGTCCATCCTGATGTTCCCGGGCTTCGAAGCTCCGGTTATCTTCCTGGCAACGCTGGCCTCATTGTTCGTGACGACGCTCAACACAATGCTAGGCGTGCAGTCGATCAATGAAGAGTACTTCCGGGCGGCAGGCTGCCTCGGCTCCAGCAACTGGGACATCTTCAAGCACGTCGTCGTGCCCGGCTCGTTGCCCTTCATCTTCACCGGCCTTCAGATTTCAATCGGCGTTGCCTGGTTCTCCCTCGTTGCTGCCGAAATGGTCTCTGGCGACCACGGTCTCGGCTACCTGATCGTCGATGCGTACATGAACAACGTTACCGTTCCTATGGTCATCGGAATGTTGACCCTCGGCTTCATTGGCTGGGTGACGGCCGTGATGGTGCGTAGCCTGGGCGATTACCTGATGCAATGGCACGTTAAAGCGCTCAATCAGCAAGGCCGCTGATCTGAGCACACCAAGCTTCAACTTTATCAAACTTGAAAGTCTCTAATCCGATGAATGTAACTGCTCCAGTCAGACAAGAGGGAGTTGCGCCAATGCCTGGAACGCAAACGCGCGGCGCCTTGAGCATCCGCAACGTCACGAAAATCTACGATCCTGAAGGGGTCAACGTGATGGCAGTCAACGACTGCTCGATGGAGATTGCCGCCGGTGAGGTGTGTATGATCGTTGGGCCGTCGGGATGTGGCAAGACCACGTTGCTGAACGCTATCGCCGGCTTCCACTCGATCACACACGGCGAGATTCTTCTCGATGGTGAACTGTTGTGCGGCGGTGCCAAACCCAAAGCAGACCAGGGTGCCGACCGCATGGTCGTGTTCCAGCACGGCGCGCTATTCCCGTGGAAGACGCTTGCACAAAACGTGGCCTACGGGCCGATGGTACAGGGCAAGCTGTCGAAGTCGCAGTCGCTAGAGAAAGCCCGCGACATGCTGGCAGAAGCGGGGCTCGGATCGTTCACCGACAAGTATCCCACGGAGGTATCTTCTGGGATGGCGCGACGTGCGGAAATCGTGCGGGCGCTCATCAACGACCCGAAGGTGCTGCTGCTGGACGAGCCTTACCGCGCCATGGACGCGCTCACGAAGTCGATCATGCATGAATCGCTTCTTGAGACGTACGACCGCACCAAGGTGACGATCTTCTTCATTACGCACGACCTGGAAGAAGCAATCTTCCTCGGCGACAAGGTTCACATCACAACGACCCGGCCTTGCCAGTTGAAGAAGACTGTCGACGTTAACATTCCGCGTCCGCGCAGCTACGAAACGCAGTCGTCTGAAGAATTCCGTCTCCTGATGGAAGAAGTCAACGAAGCCGTCCACGAAGAAGCGATCAAGGCCTTCCAGGCCGGCGAACGCGAACTCGCTTAACCCCGGGAGCTTGAGAACATCACATGACTGATGCAATTCATTCCAGCCATGCGGCGCCTCCAAT
>CAYGRH010000106.1:2801-9454 GCA_964352165.1 uncultured Hyphomicrobiaceae bacterium
TGTCCAGCTTCCAGCGCGTCTTTGCGGGCTTCATTGCTGCAATGATCCTGGGCATTCCGTTTGGCCTGGCGCTTGCGGTCAACAAGTACTTCCGCGACATCTTCTTCCCGCCGTTCGAAATCCTGCGGCCCATTCCGCCGCTGGCCTGGGTTCCTGCCTCGCTCATCTTCTGGCCCACCAACGAGATGTCGATTGCGTTCGTTACGTTCCTTGGTGCGTTCTTCACGATCGTGATCAACGTGCTTGGCGGCGCGCGAGCCATTGACGTTCGCTATCTGCGCGCGGCCCAGTCGATGGGTGCCTCGCAGTGGGATTTGTTCTCCAAGATCATCCTGCCGGGAACGTTGCCTTCCATCTTTACCGGTGCCGCAGTCGGCATGGGTATCACTTGGGAAGTCGTGCTTGCAGCCGAGATGATTTCCGGTGGCGGCACGCAAGGTGGCGGTGGCCTCGGGTTCTTCATCTGGAACTCCTACATGGGTGGCTCACTGGAGCAGATCGTTGTCGGAATGATCTCGATCGGGATCGCTGGCTACCTGTGCTCGAGCGCCATCCGCATGCTTGGCGATGTATTCATGCCGTGGAAACGGATGTTCTGACAAAAACCGAGGTCGAGGACCACAAGAACAATGCAAAGGGCAATTGATACTATGGATCGCGAAGCCTCCGCGGGAACCGCTGCAACGCCGAAAGCCGCCTCAAATCAGAGTACGGTTGAGTTGCGCAACGTCTCCAAGTCTTACGGCGAGGAGTGGGCACTGGAACGGGTCATTCAGGATTTGAATGTTCTCGTTGAGCCCGGAAAACTGAACGTCATCGTGGGACCGTCCGGCTGCGGAAAATCAACGCTGGTCAATCTCATCGCGGGATTCGAGAAGCCGGACTCCGGTGAAATCCTACTCGATGGCAAGCCGGTGACGGGTCCTGCCAAGGACAGAATGGTCGTCTTCCAGGAGACGGCTCTCATTCCCTGGCAGACGACTTATCAAAACGTCGTTTTCGGTCCCCAACTTCGCGGCGAACTTCGCGGCAAGGAGCTGAAAGACGAAGCTGAGCGTCTGCTGATCAAGGTCGGCCTTGGCGAGTTCATGCACAAATATCCACTGCAGCTGTCAGGCGGTATGCAGCGGCGCGCCGAACTTGCACGGGCTCTCATCAACCAGCCGCGCATCATGATCATGGACGAACCTTTCCGTGGTTTGGACGCGATGTCGCGCGGTCTGATGCAGGAGTTCTTCCTCAAATTGTTTGAGGAAAACCGACGGACCAACCTGTTCGTGACATCCGAAATCGACGAGGCGATCTTCCTCGCCGACCGTGTGGTGGTGTTGTCGAACAGGCCGGCGACCGTGCGTACGGTGATCGATATCGATCTGCCGCGACCGCGCGATTACAAGATGCTGAGCTCAGCGAAGGCCTACGAATACAAGCGACAGGCCATGGAAATCCTGCACGAAGAAGCCATGAAGAGCTTCAAGGCTACGGATGCTTCCGACGAAATGGCGGCTGCGGTGGCAAAGCAGACGGCGCGCTGAGACGAGGCAGGGGTGGTCAAGCCGATTGGCTTTACCGCCCCTTTTTTTCATTTTTGTTCCAACTCCGTAGATCCTGGCCGGCTTTCACCCGTGGTCAGAAGGAGCAGCGCGTGGTCGAGTTCCTTATCCAAATCTCGCAACGACCTCTCGTTATCGCCCTGGCCATCATCGGGGCGTTGCTGGTTATCGCAGGCAGCCTAATCGCAAAGCCGCAAACCGGCCGCGGTCCAGGCCACAGCGGTGCTGGCGGTCAAGAGCACAGCAGCCCGCAGCCGCGATACGACCAAAAGGGTCATGTGATCGATCCTCCGGCGGATGCCCAGACCTTGTGGTCGCGGCGGTTGAGCCGGGCAGGATATGCAATCACGTTTGTCAGCATCGCCTTGTTTATCATTGCAGGCTTTGTCTCCGACCTGCAGCCGTAATCCCGGTCACAGGGGCCAGACCAGCCGTTGTTTGCCTTGCCGTGCAGCAGGTGTTGGCATTACCTTCTGACCAGTTGCAATATTCCTGTCCCGGCCACGCGAAGTCTGATCCATCACGATGCTCATCAAGGCGCTCGACCTCACCAGATCGTTTGGCGCTCATCGTGCCGTTTGCGATGTCAGCTTCGATATCGAGGCGGCTACCATTGTCGGGCTGCTGGGCTCGAATGGAGCGGGCAAATCCACGACCATGCGGATGTTGACCGGCAGCCTCGCGCCTGGAAGCGGCACGGCGCTGATCGATGGCTACGATATCCGCCAAGAGCGCGAGGCCGCGCAGTCGCGCATCGGCTATCTGCCGGAAGCCGCCAACGGTTTTTCCGCGCTCACCGTCATGGAGTTTCTGGATTTCGCCGCTGATGCGCGCGGGATGGGCAAACACGCGCGCCGGGCTGCTGTTGGCGACGTGATCGAGCTGTTAAAACTGGATGACGCGGCAGGGCGCGCACTTGGCACGTTGTCGAAGGGTTGGCGGCAGCGCGCCTGGCTGGCGCAGGCGCTGATCCATGATCCTCAAGTTCTCATCCTGGACGAGCCGACTGATGGCCTCGATCCCGGCCAGAAATCCGAGTTGCACAAGCTGCTTCGACGCATCGCCGCGGACAAGGCCATCCTGATGTCGACGCACATATTGGAAGAAGCCGAAACCCTTTGCGACAGGCTGATCGTTATGAATGGAGGGCGGATCGTGGCGGATGCTGCCACCGGCGACCTTGCCGATGAAAATGGACGGCTGGCAGCAAGCGTGATTGAGCTGACCACGTCGCCTTCGGCAGGCAATGATCGGCTCGCTTCATGACGCAAAGGCATGAAGGCGCGCAGGCGCTGGCGCCAATTTCGGCGCCCAATAAGACTGACGGACATCGACGCCTAGGGGCGGCTCAGTCGTGGATCGACTCCGCGCTGGCTTGCGCTAGGCACGAATGGCGGCAGCTCGTTTATTCGCCGCTGACGCTCATCTTCCAGGTCTGGTTTTTATTCGCACTGGCCCTGTCGATCTTCGTGGTCGCTGACTTCTTCTCGACCGATCTGGCAACCGCCAATCTGCAGTGGACGTTTCTGCCGTGGATCGGGCTGGTAATGGCGCCTGCGCTCGCGATGCGTTCATTTGCAGAAAGCGCTGGCGATCGCGCGCTGGAATTGACGCTCTCACTGCCTGTCCCGGTCAGTGCTCTGGTTGCCGGCAAGTGGCTTGCCGGGACCGCTGTGCTGATCCTTACGCTGGCGATGACTGCGCCGTTTGCCGCCACGGTCGGTTATCTGGGCAGCCCCGATTGGGGCGCCATGGCATCTGGATATCTTGGCGCGGGGCTACTGCTGGCCAGCTATTATGCCGTCTCATTACTGGCCGCGTCCCTGACGCGAGATCAAATCGGGGCCTACGTGTGCGGACTTGGCGGACTGTCCATCCTGCTATTGTTAGGCTGGGACGTCGCGGCACGCGCGCTTGATGGCACGGGTATGGCCAGTATGCTTGCGAACGCCAGCCAGCTCAGCCCGAAGTACTGGCTCGACCGTATGGCAGAGGGCCGGATTGAGTTGGCGGCCGTTGCCTATTTCGGGCTGGTTATCGTTTTCGCGATTGCGGCGTGTGCGTGGTTCGTCGGGCGACGCCGACGGCCCGCTGAAGCCGACACGGGGCTCGCCGAGAGACTGCGTGACGTCGTTTTGGGCGTGATTTGCGTTGCCGCGGCATTTGCCGTGATCGGGGCGGCCACCGGCCTGCCTGGCGTACTTGATGCGACGGCAGAGCAAGAATTCACGCTGCACCCGCAGACCCGCGACATCGCCAAGACCGCACCTGAGGGCATTAGCGTCGACTTCTACTATAGCCGCGATGAATCGCGCATCCCGGCGAGCATTCGTTTGCATGCGAGACGCACTGAAAACCTTTTAGGCGAGATGGCCGGGCTCTCCGGCGGCAACATCAAGCTAAAGGTGCACCGGACCGAGCCTGACAGCGAGAGCGTGGAGGCAGCGCAAGCAGCCGGAGTGCAGCGCATCCCGATGACATCAGGCGATAGTTTCGTGCTTGGTGCGGTCATCAAGCACGGCGAACGGCAGGGCGTAATTTCGTATTTCGATCAGCGGCGAGCGCAGCTTCTTGAGTACGACGTCGCGCTTTCGTTGTTTTCGCTGGGGCGTGAAAAAATTCCGCGCGTTGGCATCCTGTCGCCGCTTCTCAAAGCCAGCAACACGGATGAACCGCGCGCGGGCCTTGCCATTCTCGAAGAGATCAAGCGGCAATACGACGTGGCGATCATTCCGCATTTCGCCGACAAGCTGCCGGAGGGCCTTGATGCGCTGATCGTCATCGATGCGCCGATTTTGAAGCCGGAGATGCTTTATTCCATCGACCAGCATCTGATGGCTGGGCGCGGGCTGATCGCGATGCTCGATCCATATCCGCGTTTCAACCGCGCGAACATGATGATCTCGCCAGAGCCTTCCGAGACGGTCAATGACATCTCCGACCTGCTTGCCAGATACGGCGCGCGCTATCTAGGCGGCTCCGTTGTCGGAGATCCCGAACTTGCTGCGCCCGTAACGGGTGCAGACCAGCGGCAGCTCAGCTACCCCTACTGGCTTCGGGTCCGGCCCGATTCCATGGCTGGCGATCACACCGTCAGCGCGAGCTTGAACGAATTGTTGTTTGCGGAGGCCGGCGCTTTCGAACTTACCGGCGACGGGCCGATTTCAGTTTCCGGCGGCCTCAAAGGGCCGGCGACTTTGCCGGCTGGCGAAAGGAGCGAAGCTGTGGCGCTTGTGCAGACGGGTCCGAAGTCCGGACTTGAGCCCCGCGACAGCTTCACGGACGCAACGGCAGATGCTTCCGCGGCCAATTTCAAACCCGACGACAAGGGGGGGCGTGTGATTGCAGGCGCGTTAGCGGGGCCATTCAAAAGTGCATTCGAAAGCGCACCAGCAGGCTTTGCAAACGCTTTGCACATCGGCACGACAAAGCGCGCCGGGCTGTTTGTCATCGGCGATTCAGACTGGCTGTTTGATCCGATGGCGCTTCAGGATGTGACTGTGGCCGAGCAAACCTACTCGCGACCGCTCAACGACAACGCGGCCTTCATTCTCAACATGATCGAGTTTGCAACGGGAGATTCAAGACTGATCGGCATTCGCTCGCGCGGACAGGTGCAGCGCCAGTTCACGCGCGTTGCTGACATGCTGCGCGAGGCGCAACAAACCTATCGTGCGCAGGAAGCCGATTTCGTCGGCCGCATCGGAGCAGTGGAAAGCACTATCGCGCAGGTGTTGCAGAAGACCGGGGCGAAAAGCGCTGCGCAGTTGCCGGATGAACTGCGCGACCAGATCAACGAACTTCGCGGCAAGCTTTTGCCGTTCCGGCGCGAATTACGCGAAATCCGCAGAAACATGCGCGAGGATGTGGAAACGCTAGGTATGCGCCTGACCCTTCTCAACCTCCTCGGCGGACCGTTGCTGGCGCTCGGTTTTGCCGCCGTGATGTGGCGGCTCAGGCGGCGGTTTGCACTCAGACGGCAAGCTCATGCCTAAAATTCTCGGCGTTTATTTTCTGCGGTCGAAAAGCCAGCCTGCTCGCCAGAAGTACCACAAGAACCCGCCGGCCGATGCGAGCATCAGGGCAAGCGCGAAAAGATAGCCATAGCGCCACCCCAGCTCCGGCATGTTCCACGGCGAGGCCTGCCTGTCGAAATTCATGCCGTAGAGGCTGGCGATAAAGCTCAGCGGCATGAAGATTGTCGCGATGATCGTCAGCACCTTCATCACTTCGTTCAAGCGCGCGCTGCTACTTGAGATGTAGATGTCGATCAGTCCGGATGCGATTTCGCGATAGGTCTCGACGATGTCCATAAGCTGCACGGTATGGTCATAGCAATCACGCAGGAACGGTCGCGTTTCAGCAGCAAACAGCGGATGCTCATCGCGAATGAGTGCATTGATCATCTCGCGATGCGGCCAGATCGCTCGACGCAACATCAACAAGTCCCGTTTGATGGCGTGCAGTTCTCCGACGTGGCCGGCGCGGGGTTGCTCTACGACACGGACCTCTGCGTCCTCGAGGATGTCGCCATAGCGCTCCAATGCGGGAAAGTAGAAATCGACAATTGCATCAAGAAGCGCATGACAAAGGTAGTCGGGACCAGAGAGGCGAATGCGGCCCTTGGCGCGGCGGATGCGATCGCGCACTAGGTCGAAGCAGTCGCCGGGAGTTTCCTGGAAGGTGATCAGATAGTCGCGACCGAGAAACATGGAGGTCTGGTCGGTTTGCGTTCCGTCCAGCTGGTCGAGCATGCGGGCAATTAAAAACAGATGATCGTCGTACTCTTCAACCTTCGGCCGCTGGTGCGTATTCACGACATCTTCCAGCGCCAAGGCGTGCAGTCCGAAAATCTCCCCAATCGCGATGATGAGATCAGCATCACCGAGGCCGGCTACGTCGATCCAAATGACCGGGTACTTGCCGCGCGTTTCACTGACGCGGGCCAAGTCGACGTCCGCTTCTTCAATGCAGCCTTCCGGTCCGTAGGCGAACAAATTAATGCGGCTTGCTGACGCCGAGGGAGAGGGAAGAACCTGTCCGGGAGTTGCCCCAGGTGTCGACTGCCTGCGCGAGATTTTCAACGCTCTGCGTCTGATC
>CAYGRH010000107.1:0-9448 GCA_964352165.1 uncultured Hyphomicrobiaceae bacterium
GCCATATCCAGCGCGCCCTTGCGCCGGGTCAGGTCGCGCGCGCGGCGTGCGGCTTCTCGTGCGGCGGCGGCTTCGGCCACCTTCGTCACGATCATGCGGGCTTCCTTCGGGTGCTCCTCCAGCCACTGGCTGAGCGCATCGCCAACGGCTGATTCCACGACGGGCCGAACTTCGGATGAGACCAGCTTGTCTTTCGTCTGGCTGGAGAATTTCGGGTCGGGCACTTTGACCGAGAGCACTGCGGTGAGCCCTTCACGCGCGTCATCGCCCGTGAGCGAGACCTTCTCCTTCTTGGCGATGCCGCTTTCTTCCGCATACTTGTTGATGATGCGGGTGAGCGCACCGCGGAAGCCGGCCAGGTGCGTGCCGCCGTCCCGCTGAGGAATGTTGTTTGTGAAGCAGAGCACGTTCTCGTGGTAGCTATCGTTCCACCACAGCGCGACTTCGACGGTGATCGCATCGCGCTCGGCGCGGATCATGACCGGTTCGGGCAGGATGCCGGTCTTGTTGCGGTCGAGGTACTGCACGAACGCGCTGGTGCCGCCTTCGTACATGAGTTCCTGCTTGCGTATATCGGCATGGCGGGCATCCGTCAGCACGATCCGGCAACCGGAATTCAGGAAGGCCAGTTCGCGCAGGCGGTGTTCCAGCGTGCCGTAATCGAATTCAACCTGCGTGAAAGTGTTCGTGCTGGGAAGGAACGTGACTTCCGTTCCTGTTTTGCCTTCGGCCTCCCCCACGACTTTGGCCGGGGCGACCGCCACGCCGTCGCGGAACTCGATCTGGTGTTCCTTGCCATCGCGCCAGACGGTGCAGCGCAGCCAGCTCGACAGTGCGTTCACCACCGAGACGCCGACGCCGTGCAGACCGCCTGAGACCTTGTAGGAGTTCTGGTCGAACTTGCCGCCGGCGTGCAGTTCGGTGAAGACGATTTCGACCGCCGAGCGCTTGGGATCGTGGTCGTCGTCCTGCTTGACGCCGGTCGGGATTCCGCGCCCGTCGTCGCGCACGGTGCAGGAGCCGTCGGGGTTCAAAGTGACGTGGCATTCCGTCGCATAGTTGGCGAGAACCTCGTCGATCGCGTTGTCGACGACCTCGTAAATCATGTGGTGCAAACCCGAGCCGTCATCAGTGTCGCCGATGTACATTCCCGGGCGTTTGCGGACGGCCTCTAACCCCTTGAGCATCTTGATGGAATCCTCACCGTAATCGGCCGGTGTGGGGGTGGGCTGGGCTGGTGTCGCGCTCATTGCGATCTGGTTCCCCTGAGTTGTTATTTCTTTGTCGCGAACTATAGCATGCGCGAGGGAAAAAAGCGCGTCTTAGGGGGCTGTGGAAGGGGCTGATTCACAGGTGAAAACCGCCGCTGCGACAAGCGTTTAGCGGGTAGGGGATGACCGGTGTTCAAGGCTGGCGGACGGCTTTGCCATCGTTGATCAGAAAAAGCCTTGCCCGTCCTCTGAGACCATCGAAAGCGTGCAGGTCGGTGCCGGTCATCCAGGCCTGGGCGGACAGCCTCACGATCTCATCGAATAGAGCAGCGCGCCGGTCGGCGTCGAGATGGGCTGTGATCTCGTCGAGCAGGATGAGCGGGGCTGCACCATCATGCCGGCGGGCAATCAATTCGGCCTCGGCCAATACGAGGCCCAGCAGGAGAGATTTCTGTTCGCCTGTCGAGCAAAGTCGAGCCGGCATATCCTTTGGTCCGTGCGTGACATCCAGATCGGACCGGTGCGGGCCTTCCAAGGTGCGGCCTGCGGCGCGGTCGCGTTCACGTGCTGCTGCCAAACGCTCGACATAGGCTTCCTCGACATCGATGGCGGCGGCTTCGGCGAGCGCGGTTTCCAGCGTACCGACGAGGCGGACAGTGCTCCAGGGGAACGGTGATCCGGGGTCGCGTTCGCGCCGGTCGGCGATGACGGATGAGAGGGCAGCCACGGTTTCTACGCGCGCTGCGGCTATCGCTGCGCTAGCTTCGGCCATGATGCGCTCCGGCCCGCCGAGTTGCGCGTTGGCGCGAACGCCGTCTGCAAGCAGGCGGTTTCTTGTCTGGGTCGCCCGTTCGAAGCGGCCCGCGAGCGTGCGGAATGCCGGATCGAAGCAGAGGACGAGCCGGTCAAGGAATCGGCGGCGCTCCGAAGCGGGCCCGGTGAACAGGCCGTCCATGGCTGGCGTGACCCATACCGCATCGACGTATTCGGCAAGCAGCCCCGAAGAGCCCCGGCTTTCACCGTCGATGCGAACGATGCGGCCGACCCGTCCTGATCCGGTTGGTGCCGCCCCTGACAGACCGGTCCCGATATCAGTGATGCCTTGCCGGGTATGCATGTGCGCTGCGACCGCCCAGTTGCTGTTGCCTGCGGCACGCGCCAGATCGGGAAAAGATGACCTACGAAGGCCCTGTCCCGGGGCGAGGAGCGATACAGCTTCCATCAGGTTTGTCTTGCCCGCGCCGTTGTTACCGACGAGGACCACGGGTTCGGGTCCCAGTTCGAGGGACAGGGAGGCGTAGTTGCGGAAATTCGTGAGCGTCAGACGCTCTACCCACAGGCGGGGGCTGGTGGTCGAGGCAAAGGATGTTCGGAGGCCTGTCACAGGATCGTCGTCCCGGCTGCAGGCTTCCAATGCTGCTGGCGCCACGCAGGAAGCCTCTTTCACCTAGCCGACGCCCCTCAAACCCGCATCGGCATGAGAACGTAAAGCGCGGTTTCGTCGGAGGTGTCGCGGACCATCGTTGGCGAACCAGGGTCAGCGAGCAGGAAGCGGGCTTCCTCGCCTTCGAGCTGGCTTGCGATGTCGAGCAGATAGCGCGCGTTAAAGCCGATTTCCAGAGGGCTTGAGCCGTAGTCGACGCCGAGTTCCTCGGTGGCGCTTCCGCCTTCGGGGTTGTTGACCGACAGCACCAGCTTTTCGGGTCCGATGTTCAGTTTGACGGCGCGGCCGCGTTCGCTGGCGATCGTCGAAACGCGGTCGACAGCACTCATGAATTCTGCGTTGGAGACCTTCAATTCCTTGTCGTTGCCCTGCGGAATGACGCGGGCATAATCGGGGAAGGTTCCATCGATGAGCTTGGATGTCAGCGTAACGGTGCCGATCTCAAAACGAACTTTAGAGTCGCTGACGCCGACCGTCACCGTCGCAGATGACGCTTCGATCAGGCGATGGAGTTCGTGGACGGTCTTGCGCGGGACAATGACGCCCGGCATTCCGGCTGCACCTTCCGGCAAATCGAGTTCAACCTGTGCCAGGCGATGTCCGTCTGTAGCGACAGCGCGCAGGGTCGTGCGCTCATCGGTTTTGGCCTGATGCAGATAGATGCCGTTGAGATAGTAGCGGGTTTCTTCGGTGGAGATGGCGAACCGCGTCTTGTCGATCAGCCGTTTGAGATCGCGCGCGGACATCTCGAAAGTGTGCGGCAGGTCGCCGATGGCCAGATCGGGAAAATCCTCGGCGGGCAACGTCTGCAATGCAAAGCGGGAATGGCCTGCGGAAATCGTCAGGCGTTCTTTTTCTGCATCGCGCACCATCTCGATCTGCGCGCCTTCCGGAAGCTTACGCACGATATCATGCAGGATGTGCGCTGGAACGGTCAGATTGCCCGGCGTCTGGACAGATGCCGGAGCGTCCTCGATCACTTCGCGTTCAAGGTCGGTTGCCTTGAAAGACAACGCCTCGCCTGACGCGCTGAGCAGCACGTTGGAAAGGATCGGTATGGTCGTCCGGCGTTCGACGACGCTGGTCACGTGGCCCAGCGCGCGTAAGAGTTCACCGCGTTCAATCACAAGCCGCATATCAATCCCCGGCCGTTGAAGAAGATCTCACCCATCGAGCGCGCACTTAATAACCCCTGTTTGCGACACGACAGCTTTCGTGAGGCTGTCATCCGCCGTAATGATTGCGCACACTGAGCGAAGAGTTTGTCTGTACCACGATGCGGACGCACGCGGTCTAACAGATATAGTCTGGTCTGCGAGGGCTGTCCGCTTCTGGTGCACGCCGGCCTGATTGGCCTGTCGGCTGCCTGAATGAACGTGCCCGCCGGGACGGGCATATTGCCCACTCGGATGGCTCCCTCGAGTCGATGAATGCTCGGCGACGAACTCCCCCCAAAACGAACTTTTGATTCGCCTGGGCAAATACTTGAACCGATCAGTGCCCACAATTCAAGTGGCTGGGGAGGCTATGCACGCCCTTATGTTGCATGAACCTCGCTTCGCATGACGCTGCGAGGCTGGCTGACATGCCTGCGGTAGGCCGGATCGGGCGGTGCTTGAGAGCGCCTCGGGCGCTAAGCCGGGAACCTGCGGCCAAAAATGAGCCAAGACGTCTTTGAAGGCGCGGTAGGGGCGATGCCTTCGCCAGACATCGCCCCACCCCCCGCTGCCGCCGGTCGCGCAATGCCCCCTCAGGTTCGCGCACGGCGGCAAACACCGCGACTTCAGGTTGCCCATCGGTCGCGGCGAATGGCGTCACAATTCCGGCCGTCGGAGCCGAATTGAACCCATGAGAAGCCAGGTCCGGACTTGCCTGAAAGCGGCGTCCAGGACCGGGCTTGAAAAAGGGCCAAGCGCGATCTCTATCGAGCCCAGCGGGCTCAATGTTTGCGAGCGGCTTGATGCCTTTCCGTCAGTGCTGCATCAGTGGTGCAGCAGTTTCTTCAGTTCCTCGATGTCTTCGCGCAGGCGCTGATTGTCCGTCAGCTCACCTTCGATCTTACGGATCGCGTGGAGAACCGTCGTGTGATCGCGGTTACCGAAGCGCCGGCCAATCTCGGGCAAGGAACGCGCGGTCAACTGCTTTGCGAGATACATGCCGATCTGGCGCGGCCAGACGACCGAGCGATGGCGGCGCTGCGAAAGGAGGTCGCCCTTCGAGACGCCGAAGTGACGCGAAATGATCCGCAGAATGTCTTCGATCTTTATGCGGCGCGGCTCGAGACCCTGAACGAGGTCGCGGATCACCGTTTCGGCGATATCCATCGTTATCGGCGTACGCATGTACTGCCAGTTGGCAGCGAGCCGCGTGATGGCACCTTCGAGTTCACGACCGTTTTCGGTCAGCTTGGTCGCCAAAAGAGCTAGCACTTCCTGGGGAAGTTCGAATGTCGGGTCGTAGGCTTTCTTTTCAGCGAAGCGGCGCTCCAGGACCTTCAAACGCAGCTCTTCATCAAGCGCACCCAATTCCGTCACGAGTCCGCGCTGAAGGCGCGAACGCATGCGCTCGTTGAGGCGTTCGATGTGGGCTGGAGGCCTAGCTGAGGCAACGACAAGCTGACGGCCGCCATCAAGCAGCGCGTTGATAACGTGATCGAATTCCTGCTCGGTCTTTTCGCCGCTCATGAATTCAAGATCATCGATCAGCAGAATATCGACCTGACGGAACTTTTCCTTGAATGCCAGAGGATCCTGCGAGCGCAGCGCTTCAACGAAGCGGTAGCGGAAGCCTTCGGCGGTGAGATAAAGCACTTTCGCGTCGGGACGGCGGCGCTTTACTTCCCATGCGATGGCATGGAGCAAGTGTGTTTTTCCAAGGCCGACGGCTGCATGCATGAACAGTGGGTTGAAGCCGGGATTGTCACTCAAAAGCGCTTCGGCAACGCGCGTTGCTGCAGCGTGCGCGATCCGATTTGACGGACCGACGATGAAGCTTTCAAAGGTGTAGCGTGGATCGAGAGGCGAGCCTACGAAGCCTGCAACTTCCGTCCGGCCGTAAGCATGCGGTGGAAGGGCTGCCGTGACGGGCGAGCCGATCGGCATCGCATATGACGGAACGGCGGTCGCAGTTCTCGGTGTCGTCTCGCCGTGGGATGAGCTGGCGCTGAGATCGGCCGGCTCGATGCGCGGCTTCACGGCTTGGTGCTGACGCAAAACAACGTCGACGGCTTCGACGCCTGTGAATTCGGCCTTGCAGCACTCAAGCAGCTGGTCGAGGTAGTGCGAACGAATCCAGCTGCACAGGAATTTGACAGGCACCGAAACGCGCACCGTCTTGCCATCGAAGCTGTCGAAATCGAGTGCGTTAAACCAGCTCGTATAGACGTCTTCGCCAAGACGGGCACGCAATAGCTTACGAACCTTCTGGCCCTTATTGCCGACGCCGTTCGTGCTTGATGCAGCCGAACCGCCTGCTGACAAATCCGATTTCATATCGCGCTTTTTTGCTGCAACTTCCTTCGCCCGTGGGCTCGCCAGCTTGCCGACCTTCACGCTTGTTAGATGTTCTTCCCGCTGTGTGATCATTGTTTTTGTTCCCGCACTTATTTTTTGGGGTCATGCCCCGTTTGCCCGATCGAATGACAGTTGGGGAAACGCCGCCCGCCGCCGCGGTGCGTTCATCCGACATCTGCTTCGATCAACTTGCTTTCGGGTGCTGCCTCAGCCCTGCACCCACGGGAGCCCGCCGGCCTTCCAGCCAGACAAAGTCCCTCGATGGCGGTTGGGATCTAAAGGACCCTCAAACCCATCCGCCACGTTGTGGCAGCCGGTGTATCCAGCAGCCGTCAATGCCTCGGCAGCCATGCGGCTGCGTCCTCCGGACCGGCAAATGAAATAGAGATCCGCATCTTTGGGGACGTTATTCGTCTCCAGGTATTGGGACAGCCGCCCGGCGAATTCCGGATCAATCCGGTTGTCGGGAAACGTCTGCCATTCGATCGTAACCACCTGCTTGCCCAGACTGGACAAATCAGGTAGCCCCACAAATGCCCATTCTGATCGCGTCCGCACATCGATCAGAACGCTCGCACCGTTGGCCTTGAGACGCGCCCACGTCTCGGTCGATGGCACATCCGGTACGTGGGTTTGTTGATCTTGCCCCACTTACAACCTCCGTACTCTCGCGTACTGATCCGGAACCTAGGCCCTCTCAAAAGCAAGGTTCCGTACACACACAGCAACGCGCAATATTCAACGGTCACTGCCGAGCTGCGCTCAGCGTGTTTATTCGTGTCCTATTTTAAAGATGACCGCCGAACCAGTATTGTCTGGCCCGAACTCAACGCAACACTGGTCACTACGCGACAGGTTACTTGCCGTAGGGTTGTTCCCGTTGGCGACAGGGGAGTTGTTAACGGTTTGGAAAGTTATGCGCAAGCGTTGAATCGAACCGGGTTGCCCGTGCAATCATGCTGGAGATGCCCTGTTTGTGACGCATTCATGACGGCGACCAAGCCCCCTCATGGGAGCGCAGTGCAATTGAATCCACAGGGCTTTCGCAAGATTTGAACAGGGTATAACGGCCGAAATCGCTCATTGCGAATTTGACGCGGCTGAGCGTCGTTTTGTTTTGCCGGGGACAGTGCGGCTGCGAGTCGGCAATGGGCAGAATGTGGGTGAGTCGTGATCAAGGTTGCTTCTGAATCCATGGCTTAGGTGCGTTCAGTTCAATGATCGTCATCGCCTGCCGAGGGCGGGGACCGGCAAGAACAAACAACGCACACCGATCAAGCAGGGAAGTATGCTGCCGTGCGCGGCGGGACACGCCGCAGCGGTGGTCAGCAATGGGCGCGCAGGTGGGAGGTCAAGCTGTTGGAGTCTCCCAAATTTCCTGGCCGTGCTTGACGTTAATCAGGAACTTAGAACAGGCCGAATGACGTTATAGCGAGATAGTGATTTCTAAAATTGTTGAAGACCGAACCGGCCGTTTCGCGTGATTTGCGAGACGAGATCGCCCGGCTGAAACCCGTCCAACATGCGAATTGCAATCTCGAGCGATGACGAACGGCATTGTGCAGCACCTACTATACGGCATCGGTTAAGCCATACAGGTGCGGACAGAGGAAGATCGTCCGACGGTGGGCATTGCCCGGAGACAAAGGCAAGGCGTGACCTACAGATGCGTTCTATGGGGAACGACTTTGGTCTGCGACCTGGAATGAGGGTTGCCAGCTGGCTCTCGGGTAGAAACGAAAACGGCGGCAGGCTATCGCGCCTACCGCCGTTTTCTTATTCGACCGTACCCGAGGTCGGGAGCGCCTCAGCATCTACGATACCCGAGCGCTCACACGTCCGCGTCAGTGTCAGTCTAAGTGTCAGTTGGCCATTGCCTTGACGCGGCTGGCCAGGCGGGAAATCTTCCGCGCGCCGGTGTTCTTATGAAGAATGCCCTTTTGAGCCGAACGAGCGATGAATGGCTCGGCCGTGCGGAGTGCCGACGCGGCGGCGTCCTGGTCACCAGAAGCAATCGCCTCTTCGACAAGGCGGACCTGTGAGCGCATGCGCGTGCGGCGGGACTTGTTCTGTTCGGTGCGGACGGCGATCTTGCGAACGGCCTTCTTTGCCGATTTCGTGTTGGCCATCTAAGGCTTCCTTTCGGTCAATCGATACTTGCCTGCGGGGCCATCACGGTCCGCGTGCTGTGAATACTTTAGGCCTGCGGATCGCAGTTTCGGGTACTGGGCGGATGCTGCAGCGTCATTGCCGCTGCCTTGTCACCCGTCGTCTCAGTTCCAGATCCTGGCGCTGCCGATGGAACTCACCGGTTCATTGAGCCAGAAACGCTGAAGCCGCCCGCAATAGCCAAAGCCGCCCGGAGCCATGGCTCCAGACGGCAGTTATCGCGAGGCTTATAGAGCGCCCGCGGGCCTTGGTCAACTTACTCGATGCCCGTTTCTCTTCATTCTTCTTGGCACATTCCATGAAACGTCAAGGTTCGAGTCCTTTCCTCGATGCAGTGGCGCGCACCGGCAGAGGGCCGATGAGGCCGCAAACTCCCATTTTGTGGCGTTTCAGCACGTTTCCAGGAGTGAGCGAAATCATGGCTCAGAAAACGACGTCTCACCATGAGACACTGCACGAAGCCAAGGTCGATCCGCCGTCGGAGTTCTCTACCGGCGTTGTTTTCGCCGTTGTGGCCACGATTGTCGCGCTGCTTTTCCGGAATTCACCCTCGGTTTGGATGCCGGCTCTCGCAGCGGCCGGCATATTTGCGGGGCTGGCATTCCTTGCCCCGAAGCTCCTGCGGCCCCTGAATATAGCGTGGTTCCGGTTCGCTTTGCTGCTCAACCTGTTCGTGAGCCCCATCATTATGGGCGTGATCTTCGTGGTCGCGATCGTTCCGTTCGGACTGATCATGCAGCTCCGACACGATCCGCTGCGCAAATCCCGCGCCGCATTCACCGATAGCTATTGGATCAAGCGGCCTCAACGGAACGCCGGGGCGAGCATGCGCGATCAGTTCTGAGGTCTGCATCTGCGGGCTGGCAGGGCCAGCCCCGACTGAAGGCCGTTGGCACCTGTCTTGCTTTGACTAGCTCAACACGAATTTCAGAGAAATAGACCGGCAGGGCGGTTGCCCGCGGGTCCCGAGCGCCGCGCGTGCGGCGGGAGAACTCGACATGCTTTCACTCGTTCACGAACTCGGCCGGTACATGAGCGCCCGCAAGAAGTGGTGGCTGTTCCCGGTGATTTCGATCCTATTCCTCGACGGCGGACTTCTGGTGCTGGCAAAG
>CAYGRH010000108.1:0-9440 GCA_964352165.1 uncultured Hyphomicrobiaceae bacterium
CTCTCTTACTGCGCGCGATGACGTGCCGTCATTAGCCGGGTACGGCGGAAGGAGCCCACCGAGAATCCCGGTGATCCCTGCAATGCGGCCGTTGAATGCCATCAGCAAGACAGCGGCGATGCCGATCAGCGCGCCGCCGCCCAGTGATTGCCAGGGAGTGAATTCCGTCATCGTTTCGGTCTCGTCGTTCCCGCCGGAAACCTATGTCCAGCGATCACCGTCGCATCCCTGGCCATGGGTTCTCCGGTCAGCAGATCTCCACTAACCCATCCGCGTATGCAAACTCTAGGACGGGCAGCTCGACTTGGGGCGTCACATCGCGATTTGCAACGCAACGAAGATTGCCGCCGCACCCCAGATCATCATGTTGAGGAAACTTCGCATGATCTGGCGATGGTCGCTATCGGCCGCAAGCCCCAGCCCATCACAGATGAGATCGCCTGGGAGCAGAAACAAGCGCGTCATCAGCTCTTGCCCGCCGGCTTGTTGCTGCAGGTGTTGATGCCGAGCAGAGAGTAGGGTGGGCACCATCCGATGATGGCGGTTGCCAGCGGCACAACGCCGATCCAGCCCCATGGGGTTTGCGGGCCGACGAAAACAAGCGAGATCAGGCCAAGGCCGACCAGTACGCGGAGAATGCGGTCGATGCTGCCGATATTCTGGGTCATGAAAACCTCCTGTTGACTGTACGGCTCTAAGCATAAGAGACCAGACAGGAGTCGTATGTGACGATGTCACGAAACTTTTGCCGCGCGCATGCGACAAGCCCGGCAATCCGGTGATCCGCGGATTCAATGTTCGCGCGCCAGTTTTTCCAATGCAGGGCGGTCGGTAATGGCAATACTGCCACGCTCTGTTGCGACCCAGCCGCGCCGGTGGAATTCCGTCAGCATTCTGGAGATGACTTCGCGCGCAGAGCCCAGTTCTGACGCAAGCTGCTGTTGCGTGGAGGTAATGGTATCGGCCCCCCGCGAAAGCTCGATCAGCTTCTGCGCCAAGCGGATATCCATGCGCTGGAAAGCTACTTCGTCGATCACCCGGAACAAGTCCGTCACGCGCGAGCTGAATGCCGTAAAAACGAACTTCCGGAACATGGCGGAGCGCGCGATCAGTTCATCGAACGCCACGCGCGGGATGGCAACGGCTGTGATGGCCGTCTCCGCGACGGCCTGCGCGAGATAGTCCTCATATCCCATCAGGCACGCCGTCGTCAGCGCGCAACTTTCGCCAGCCGAGACCCGATACAACACAATCTCGCGGCCTCCTTCAGAAACCTGCTGAACACGCACTGTTCCACTCAGTAACAGCAGATAGGCGTCCGGTGCCCGCCCGGGCCCGTAGATCTGGCTCCCCTTCGGCAGATTGACGATCCTGCTGCTTTCGGAAATCGTGGACACGATGTCATCGGGCAGGCGCGCCAATCCCGGAAAGCGTTCGATCCAGTTTTCATCTTCGCTCATCCAGTGTTCCGATCCGCCGCGTTGGCCTTTTTATGCCCAGCAACTTCTTACCATGGCCGTCGTTCAAAATCGGCGATAAACGGCCCGAATGCGGGGCAAGATATGCCTAATCGCCTTTTGTCAGCGGCTGTTCGTTTGCGGCACCCTCCATCCGCAGTTTGCGCAATCGCGAATAGAGCGTTGGCGGCTTCATGCCAAGGATCCGTGCAGCACCATTTGGCCCTGATACCCGACCTTCGCATGCCGACAAGGCTCTGCGGATATTGGTAGCCTCGAATTCCTCCACCTCAGCCGCAGTGAGGATCTTTTCGTCTCCACGCATGTTCTGAACGTCCCCGACGTCGCTGCGCGCTGTCGTCCGCCGCCCGCCGGGTAGGTTCAGTTGCAACCGCCCATTGCGCGAAAGGATCGCCGCCCGCTCCATAACGTTTTGCAATTCGCGCGCGTTGCCCGGCCAATCGTATCGCTCCAGCGCCTCGACATCGCCGCGCGTCAAACGTGGCTCGCCGATATTCATCCGTCGGCAACTGACCCGCAAAAAGTGCTGCGCCAACAGGACAATATCTCCACGCCGCTGCCTCAAGGGCGAGCACTCGATGGGAAAGACGTTCAGCCTGAAGAACAAGTCTTCGCGAAATCGGCCATGGTCGACTTCACTTTTCAATTCACGGTTGGTCGCAGCAATAATGCGCACATCGACTTTGCGGGTTTTTTCTTCCCCCACGCGTTCGAACTGACCTTCCTGCAGGACGCGCAAAAGCTTCGATTGCAGATCGAGTGGAATTTCACCGACCTCGTCGAGGAACAGCGTACCGCCGTCGGCCAGTTCAAACCGTCCCACGCGGTCGCGGATAGCGCCGGAAAACGCGCCCTTCACATGGCCGAAAAACTCCGACTCGAACAGGTCGCGCGGCACCGCCGCACAGTTGACGCGGATCAGCGGCCTGTTCTTGCGCGGTGATGCCTGGTGGATAGCGCCCGCAACAAGTTCCTTGCCCGTCCCGCTTTCGCCATTGATCAGCACGTTGGCATCGGTCGGCGCCACGACATCGATCTGCCGGACAATTCTCAGCGTCGCTTCCGACGTGCCCAGGATCTCGTGATGGTTCGAGTGCGTGAGGATTTCTTCCTGCAGATACGCATTTTCTTTTTCGAGCCGCTCACGCAGCGTTGCGTTCTCAAGGAGTGCTTTGCGCAACTGGTCTTCGTTCTGCTTGCGCTCGGCAATATCCCGGAACACGATCACCGCACCGACGGCTTCGCCATCGTCCACCAGCGGCGTCGACGTGTATTCGACCCTTAGCGGCTTGCCGTCCTTACGCCAGAACACCTCGTCATCCACCGTCGTCACCGACTTCCGGCGGAAGGCATTGTAGATCGGGCAGTCGTGAACGGGATAATGCGAGCCGTCGGCGTGCTTGAAGTGGACGACGCGGTGCATTTCAAGGCCGATCAGGTCTTCGGCAGCCCACCCCAGCATGCGTTCGGCAGCCGGATTTACGAACGTGGTGATACCGTCGGCATCCACGCCGTAAATTCCCTCTCCCGCCGCCGACAGGATCAGCCGGTGACGCTGCTCGATCTCCCGGAAAAAGCGTTCCGCTCTCCGCCATTCCTGCAGCCCTGCGCGATGCAGGTTGTCGGCTTCGTCGTCGACGTTGCGTCTCGTGAGGGCGGCGAGGTCGAATGCGGTAAGCAGGATATGCAGCTTGCCTTCGTGCTGGCACGCAACGAGGCAAAACTCGTCCTGAACGAGCTCGGTCTCTCCGCTCGGGTCCGCCGGCCCGTTCAAGTCCGACCTGTTCAGGTTCAAGCTGCGGGTCCAGGCATGGCCGTGATGCATCGCTTCCTGCGTGGCAACGTGCAGATGGCCGACGTTGCCGGAAAAAAGATTGCTGACCTTGGCGCCCGCAAGCGTGTCCTGGCTTAATCCAAGGACATCCAGCGCCCGCGGATTGGCGAGCGTAATGGTGTTGTCATAGGGGCAGTAAAGGATCTGCGGCAGCGGCGTGTTTTCAAACCCTAGCTTCAAAAGCGCTGCGACGGCTTCCTCACCGTCACGCTCGCTCTGTCGGGTACGCTTCGGCGGTGTATCGCTCGCGCGAACCCGGACCGCTTTGGTCCTATCCGATGCCATTGTCTCTCCCTGCCGGTTTCTAGCAATCGCGGCCACCGTCGTGACGATGAGAACCTTCGATCAAATTATCAATTTCCGCAATAAGAATTACGAAAAAACATAAATTATGAAAATCCGTAATAGTCAGAACAAGGGAAGAAATCAGCTAAACACTTGAAAAATAATGCTATTATCAGAGGCGGGAAATTGGCACGCCCTTTGCGATGTTGTTAACGAATTCGGCACCTCGCCGATCGTATTCACAGCGCAGGAGGCACTCGACATGGTCAGCAAGAGCTTAGGAAATCCATACGACGGCGACAGCGATCTCCGCCACGGATCAAGCTGCAAATGCAGCTCCTGCGCCCCGCAATCAAGCAGGAACGCGCATGCCCACGACGAAGATCGTTCCGACGTCGTTCCCACGCACACAGCCCATCACGATACCGGCGACCTGACCTCACCAAGCAGCGACGAGATGCTGGAACGCGCCATCGAAAGCGCCGTCGTCCGCTCAGTTTTTGGGCACGATGAATTATCCCGCCGCGGGTTTGCGAAAATGTTAGGCGGCACAACGCTCGCCGCCGCCATCGGAAACGTCTTCCCGATGGAGGCCGCAAAGGCAGCGATCCTTGACAAACTCGGCAAGCCCGAAAAAACGAAGCTGAAGGTCGGCTTTGTTCCGATCACCTGCGCCACCCCGATCATTATGGCAAAGCCGCTCGGCTTTTATGAAAAGTACGGTCTTGATGTCGATGTCATCAAAACGGCGGGCTGGGCAGTTGCCCGCGATAAATCGCTGAACAAGGAATACGACGCTTCCCACATGCTGACGCCTATGCCGCTCGCCATCACGGTGGGAGCTGGCTCCACGGCAACGCCCTTCATCATGCCAGCGGTCGAAAACATCAACGGCCAGGCAATCGTCCTGCACAACGACCACAAGGACAAGAACGACCCCAAGATGTGGAAGGGCTTCAAGTTTGGTGTGCCGTTCGAATATTCGATGCACAACTTCCTGCTTCGCTATTACGTCGCCGAAGCCGGCCTCGATCCCGATCAGGACATTCAGATCCGCGTGGTGCCGCCGCCTGAAATGGTCGCTAACCTGCGTGCTGGAAACCTCGACGGTTATCTCTCGCCAGATCCGTTCAACCAGCGCGCCGTGTGGGAAAAGATCGGCTTCATTCACATCCTGACGAAGGAAATCTGGGACGGCCATCCCTGCTGTGCGTTCGCATGCTCGAAAGAATTCGCCGACACACTTCCAAACACCTACGGCAACCTTCTCAAGGCGCTCGTCGATGGCACCCGCTACGCCAGCAACCACGACAATCGCAAGGAAATCTCGGCCGCCATCGCGCCGGCGAACTACCTCAACCAGCCGGTACCCGTCATCGAGCAGGTGCTCACCGGCAAGTACGCCGACGGCCTTGGCAACGTGAAGAACGTTCCCGACCGCATCGACTTCGATCCCTTCCCCTGGCACTCGATGGGTGTTTGGATCCTCACGCAGATGAAGCGCTGGGGCTACATCGAAGGCGACATCGACTACAAGGCGATTGCCGAGCAGGTCTACCTCACGGCGGACTGCGGCAAGGTCATGAAGGACCTCGGCATGCCCGTGCCCGAAGAGACCTACAAGACCCATATGATCATGGGTAAGGAGTTCAACGCAGACGACGCGGAAGCCTATGCCAAGAGCTTCAAAATCGGTAGGGCATGATGACCTGGGCATTGGCAGAGAACACAAAAGCGTTCGTGCTTTCGATCGTGATCCTCGTGGTCACGCTCGGGATCTGGGAACTGTCAACTCCGGCGGTGAAAGTCGCCGGAGAGCTCACCGAATATGAGATGCTGACCGGGGGCGGCGGACAACAGGCACGTGTGCCGCCTCCCTCCCAGATCTTCGAAAAGGCCTATGAAGAGCTGTCTCAGCCCTTTTACGACAATGGCCCGAACGATAAGGGGATCGGCATCCAGCTTGCCTATTCGCTCTACCGTGTTCTCATGGGCTATTTCCTGGCAGCGCTTATCGCCATTCCGGTTGGCTTCCTGATCGGCATGTCGCCGCTCATGTACAAGGCTCTCGATCCATTCATCCAGGTCCTGAGACCTATATCGCCGCTCGCATGGATGCCGCTCGCCCTGTTCGTCATCCAGGACAGCCAGGCCTCTGCAATCTTCGTGATCTTCATCTGCTCGATCTGGCCGATGTTGATCAACACCGCGTTCGGTGTGGCCGGCGTCCGCAAGGACTGGATCAACGTCGCAAAAACGCACGAGTTGGGATCGCTGAGGACTGCATTCCAGGTCATCTTGCCGGCAGCCGCGCCGACCATTCTAACAGGCATGCGCATCTCTATCGGCATCGCGTGGCTCGTCATCGTCGCAGCCGAGATGCTCGTGGGCGGAACCGGCATTGGCTACTACGTCTGGAACGAGTGGAACAACCTCGATCTTACGAGCGTGATCTTCTCCATCATCATGATCGGCATTGTCGGAATGATGCTCGATGCCGCGTTTGCCTATGTGCAGCGCACCGTGCAGTTCCAGGAATAAACCTATCACTTTCGCGAAAAAGGACATCAAGTGACGAGACCATTCATCGAGATCACAGGCCTCGCGAAACGCTTCCCCGCTCCCAAGGGAGGCGAGCCGCTCACGGTCTTCGAAGACGCAAACTTTGAAATCGAGAAAGGCGAGTTCGTCTGCATCATCGGCCACTCCGGCTGCGGCAAGTCGACGATCATGAACATCCTTGCCGGCCTCGATACGCCCTCCGAAGGCGGTATCATCATGGGGGGCAAGGAGGTCGCAGGTCCCAGCCTCGACCGCGGCGTCGTATTCCAGAACTACTCGTTGCTGCCCTGGCTGTCGGCGCTGAAGAACGTGACCTTCGGGGTCAGGGCGCGCCATCCCGACTGGACCCGCGCGCAGGTCATCGAGCACTCGCAGAAATACCTCAAGATGGTCGGGCTGACGGACGGGGCCGAACACCGCAAGCCCTCGCAGTTGTCAGGTGGCATGCGCCAGCGCGTGTCGATCGCCCGCGCCTTCGCAATTCAGCCGCAGTTGTTGTTGCTCGACGAGCCCTTCGGCGCGCTCGATGCCCTGACACGCGGCACCATACAGGACGAGTTGACGAGGGTTTGGTCGCAGTCCGGACAGACCGTGTTCATGATCACCCACGATGTCGACGAGGCAATTCTACTTGCCGACCGCATCCTGCTGATGACCAACGGTCCCTACGCGCGCGTCGCCGAAAGTGTCGTCGTCGACATTCCCCGTCCCCGCGACCGGGCCGAAATCATCCATCAGCCCAGCTACTACAAGATCCGCAACCACCTCGTGGAATTCCTCGCCCGCAGATCCAAGGAATTGTCGGGCCGTCAGGAGTCGGGCGAGCCCGGGACATCGCGTCCTGTCACCGTTCGCCCAGGTCTGTCCGGCGAACCCGACGATAAGGAGCGCCGACCCGTGGCGCGTCCCCAACTGGTCTCAATGGCAAGCTGAGCCAACTGCTAAACACCGAAAATGGAGGCACTATGGACAAGGAAGAAGTCCGGGACTTGATCCTGGCAAAAAAGAAGCAGACCGGCACGACATGGGCCAGCATCGCCGACAGCGTCGGCATGTCTGAGGTGTTTGTTACATCGGCGTGCCTCGGCATGAACTCTATGCCGCGCGACAAGGCCGACAAGCTTGTCGTGGCGCTGGGGCTGCCGCAGGAAGCAGGCCCCGTCCTGGCCGAGTTCCCAACCAAGATATTCAGCCAGGCCGTGCCGACCGACCCTTGCATCTACCGGCTCTATGAGATCGTGGGAGTTTATGGCGAGACCCTAAAGGAACTCATTCAGGAGAAGGGTGGCGACGGCATAATGAGCGCGATCGACTTCGAGATGTACGTCGACAAGATCCCCGATCCCAAAGGCGACCGCATCGAGGTCAAGATGAGCGGCAAGTTCCTGGGCTACAAATCCTGGTAGTCCCTCACAGTTGATCGTTGACTGGGCGGCTTCCTCGCCGCTCGCGCACCCCGGATCCAAGGCGCAGTGGGTCCGGGGTGCATTTGCGTCAATTCCTGCAATTGGGCTTGCGTCGCTCCATCTTCGCAGTGTCTGCTTGTTGGCGAACTTGCCATCACGTCGATATGTCGGCCCGCATGCAGACAGCCGGAGGAACCCCGTGTCCGTAATCCCGCGATGGACGTCAACCAGCGCCGCGATCATCATCGCAATCTTTATAGCGGTCGGCTCCTCGCCTGCCAGCGCCGGCACTCAGAATGTGTTGTCGGCCTTATCGACGCCCGGGCATTTCGCCATCATGCGTCACGCGCTCGCCCCCGGCTACTCCGACCCCGAAAACTTTCGGATCGACGATTGCGCGACACAAAGAAACCTTTCGGATGCCGGACGCCGCCAGTCCCAACGAACCGGAGAAATGTTCCGGACCGCCGGGATCGCCAGAGCGAAGGTCTATTCGAGCCGCTGGTGCCGCTGCCTGGAAACCGCACGCCTGCTCGGGTTCGGCGAAGTGACCCCGCTGGACAGCCTCAACTCGTTCTTCGAGGAACGCCAGAAGGGCCCCGCCCAGATCGCACGGCTTCGCGCGGACATCGCAGAAATGGATCTGTCCGAGCCGGTAATCCTCGTCACCCATCAGGTCGTAGTTAGCGGGCTGGCGGGACGGTCCACCAGTTCAGGCGAGATCGTCGTGATGCGACGAACTCAGGCCGGCTCATTGGAGTTTGTAGGAACGATTGCCGCGCGCTCCACGCAGTGAGGGCGCTGGGCCGGGTTGATACCGGACCCCGCCGAGGCCTTACCGCACCAGCGAAACCGGCTGTCCCGCGCCGCGGATACCTCTTGGCACCGGCACTGTCGTCTTGTCGTAGTCGGTGTTCAGGATCAAGTGCGGTCCGCCCTTCAGCCGCATCTGATCGGCAACGATTGCTGTGTAAGCAGACTGGTCAGCCACCGGCGACGACGCATCTACCATCAGCATTCCTCGCGGAATATAGATCGTTCCCAGCAGCACTCGCGCATCGTTACTGTAGATGATGTGTGGGCTTCCGATAGATTGATTGCGATCCTCATACACCAGGATCCCCGCCAGTGTCCCAGACTTCGGCGCCTCCAAGGAGATCGAAGAGTCGCGATTGAAGTCTATTACGGCGCCTTTGCCCGTAAGGTAGAAACCAACATCGACACCAGTGATCCGCCCGCCCGAATCCACGGATAGCGGGCCATCCTTGATGATGTACTCGCCTGGCAGGAATCGGACATCGGCACCGTCGCTGATAGTCAATCCGCCGCAGTAGGTTCCTGGCGATAGGTCCCTGCTGCCGCCGGAAATCTTCAGGTCCGTCTCGGCACACGGCCCCACGACGGGCGCAGGGCGGCCGTCAAGCGGATCGCTGAATGTCGGGCAATCCACCATTGGCGCGGGCGAGAAATTGCCGCTGCCTTCGGCTCCACCCGCCGAGCAGATGAAGCTTGCTGTCAGCAGAGAGCTGTTGCGTCCTCGCAACCCGTTCTTGCTCGTGCTGTTGGAGAACACGGCGCAGTTGCGGCCCGTGACGAGAGCGCTGTTTTCCAGGAGAATTCCTGTCCCGCCCTGCGAGGAAAGCGCCAGTACGCAAATGTTAGGCTGGCCGCTGATACGGGCAACGCTGCGCACGTTGATCGGTGGGAACTCAAGACCGAACTTTCCGCCTGCTGCAGCCTGGACCTGTTGACTGATCACAACCTCGACCTGCAGGGGATCGCTGGTGACGTTAGCTTTGACCTTTGGCGGCGTGGCGCCCATTTTCGATAGAGGTGTGCGGTTCTCAGCAACATACCGCTCCACGAGAGCAGTAA
>CAYGRH010000109.1:0-9436 GCA_964352165.1 uncultured Hyphomicrobiaceae bacterium
TTCCGAGCCCGCCAACGAGTATTGCAGCGTCAGGAAATAGTTGCGGACGTCGTGAGCCGTTCCGGGGATGTATTTCAGCACTTTTGGAACGCGGCGCAACATCGCCATCTGTTCGGCACCGCCGGGCGGCTTCATCTTGCCGTCCTTGGACTTCGGTTTGAACTTCTTCAAGAAGGCGAGCGCGCCCTTCTCGTTGCCGTCCATGGTGAAGCCGCCAAGCCGCGTCTGGCGCATAACTTCGCCAGCCGACATGCAGCACACCATCGCGTCGCAATGATCGCGGCGGGCTTCAAGTGCTGGAAGGATCGCGCGGATGTGATCTTCCATGAACATCATCGTGGTGATGATGATGTCGCCACGTTCGATCTCGGCAATGCAGTTTTCGACCGCTTCGCGATTTTCGCCCCATTCGGATGCGGCATGCAGCGTCAAAGTCAGGCCGGGAATTTTTTGGCGCAGCTTTTCGGCTGCACGGTCGGCGGCGCTTGCGAGGTGGCTGTCGAGGGTGACGATTACGATCCGCATAGCTGCCCCCTCACCGGCCAAAATGGGCTTTGGCATCGTAGAGCGTCTCTACGGTGACGATGTCAACGCTGGTATCGCGGGCAAAGGCTTCAGTGTTCCGGCGGGCCTTGCCGCGCACGAAGAACGGGATCTTGCGCAGTTCCTTTTCAGCGTCAGCCGCCCAGGTCAACGCTCCTTCAGGTTTTTCCAGGACGGCTGTTTCTGCTTGAGCCTGCATGCCCGCATCGGCTTGGGCAGTTGTGGCGTGCTCAGAAGCCGGGCTTGGAGCAGCGGGAGCGGCAGCCTTTTCGATGGCGCCGCCACCTAGGTGGGAGGGGGCTGCCTCGGCGTGGAATTCGAAGTCCTCGCTGAACATATTAATGAGGTGTTCTTCAAGCCCCATCATCAGCGGATGGACCCAGGTGTCGAAAAGGACGTTTGCGCCTTCAAAGCCCATCTGGGGCGAATAGCGCGCGGGGAAATCCTGAACGTGGACGGGCGAAGAAATCACGGCGCAAGGAACGCCGAGGCGCTTGGCGATGTGGCGCTCCATCTGCGTGCCGAGCACGAGTTCAGGCTGTGCTTCGGTGATCGCATCTTCGACGGCCAGGTAGTCATCGGTGATGAGTGCTTCGAGGCCGTACTCCTTGGCAGCTTCACGGACATCGCGGGCGTGTTCACGTGAATACGTGCCGAGACCGACAACCTTGAAGCCCAATTCGCGGCTGGCAACGCGGGCTGCAGCGACGGCGTGGCTTGCATCTCCGAAGATGAAGACGCGCTTGCCGGTGAGGTAGGTCGAGTCGATTGAGCGCGAATACCAAGGAAGCCTGGAGGCTTCGTCGGCGACGTGGGAGGGAACCGGCAATCCAGCCAGTTCGCAAACTTCGGCGAGGAATTCCATTGTTGCGCCGATACCGATTGGCACGGTCGTCGTTGCGGGCTGGCCGAACGTGCGTTTCAGCCATTGCGCGGCTACCGAGGCGATCTCGGGATAAAGCACGACGTTGAAGTCAGCGTCACCGAGGCGGGCGACGTCGGCAGCCGTCGCGTCGAGGGGAGCCGTGACGTTGATGTCGATGCCAAGGTCGGAAATGAGGCGGCTGATTTCACGCACATCATCACGATGACGGAAACCCAACGCTGTCGGTCCGAGAATGTTGCAGCTCGGCCTGTCGCCCTCTGGACGCAGAACTCGGGCAGTGCCGGGAGAAGGTGCCTGCGGACCGGCCAACGCGCGGACCAGCTGGTAGAACGTTTCGGACGCGCCCCAGTTTTCCTTGCGCTGATAGGATGGCAGCTCAAGTGGTACGACGGGGATCGGCAGGGCGAGCGCCTTGGCGAGGCCGCCTGGATCATCCTGGATCAATTCGGCGGTGCAGGAGGCACCGACAAGCATAACGCTCGGCTTGAAGCGCTCAAAGGCATCGCTGGCTGCGACCTTGAAGAGTTCGGCTGTGTCGCTGCCGAGATCGCGGGCCTGGAATGTTGTGTAGGTGACGGGTGGACGCTTCTTGCGGCGCTCGATCATCGTGAACAGCAGGTCGGCGTAGGTATCGCCCTGCGGCGCGTGCAGCACGTAGTGCACGTCTTTCATGGCGGTTGCTATGCGCATTGCGCCAACGTGGGGCGGGCCTTCATATGTCCAAACCGTGAGCTGCATGGTTCAGACCTCCAACACGTTGCGGCGACGCAAGGGCCGCGCGAAAATTTCCGCCAGATCGCCGGCCTGTTCGTAACCTTGGATCGGCGTGAAGACCGTTTCGATGGACCACTTCGTTGTGATGCCATCGGCTTCAAGCGGGTTTGCCAGTCCTAGGCCGCAGACGACGAGGTCGGGCTTGGCCTTCAGGCAGCGGTCGAGTTGCTTATCGACGTCCTGACCTTCGCTCAGCATCGTTCCGGTCGGGAGCAATTCAAGTTCGCGGGCGAGATGCTGACGGTTCAAGTAAGGCGTGCCGACCTCAACCAGACTCATGCCGAGTTCGCGCGACAGGACACGCGCAAGAGGCGGCTCCAACTGGCTGTCGGGGAAGAAAAAGACGCTGCGGCCCTGGAGCTGGTCACGGCTATGGCTCATGGCCTGCTCGGCGCGCGCGCGTGGCTGCGCGATTGCCGCTTCGAATGTGCCGGGCGAAACTCCGAACTCGTCAGCGGCCGCCTTGAGCCACAGCGTTGTACCCTCAGCACCCAAGGGGAAAGGCGCAGAGAGATAGGTCGCGCCTCGCTCATCGAGCGCGCGCGCGGTATCGCACAGGAAAGGCTGCGCCAACAGGTAGCGCGTCGATGGCCCGACAGCGGGAAGGTCGGTGGATGCGCGCGGTGGCATGAAGCCAACGTTTTCGATACCCATCGCAGCAAACAAGCGCCGCATCTGATCTTCGACGACATCGGCAAGCGCACCTACGACCATCAATGATTGGGGAGCGTCTGCGTCAGCTGACGGCAATTCGGGGACAATGGAGGCCAGGCAGGCATCCTCGCCCTGAGTGAATGTCGTTTCGATGCCGCTACCGGAGTAATTCAGGATGCGCACGTTCGGCATGTGAATGCGCGACAGACGCTGAGCGGCGCGGCTTAGATCCAGCTTGATGACTTCCGATGGGCATGAGCCGACGAGGAAGAGCATCTTGATGTCCGGGCGACGGGCAAGAAGCTGGTCGACGACGCGGTCCAGTTCCTCGTTGACGTCGGCCAAACCGGCAAGATCGCGCTCGTCGATGATGGCGGTCCCGAAGCGGGGCTCGGCAAAGATCATCACGCCAGCTGCCGACTGCATCAGGTGGGCGCATGTCCGCGAACCGACGATCAGGAAAAAAGCGTCCTGGATCTTGCGATGCATCCAGACGATGCCGGTCAGACCGCAAAAGACTTCGCGCTGGCCGCGCTCGCGCAGGACGGGCGCATCGGTGCAACCTACCGAACCAGCAGATGAGGGATCAGCGTGACTACCGGATTTTCTGGCGGTAATGGTGCGATCGAGGACGTTCATTGGGCCGCCTCCGCGCTCAGCATTGCGGGAAGGCCAGCAGACTTCGCCTGAGTGCTCGCGCGTTGAAGCCGCGCGGCCCTTAGCTTCCAGATGAATTGGCCAGCGTTGATGACGTAGGTGATGTAGGCAGCGAGCGCGAGCCACATCTGCTCGGAATGCGACAGCCAGCCGGTGAAGAGAGCAACGAGGTAGGCCGTGTGAAGGGCCAACACCAGCATGGAAAATACGTCTTCCCAGAAGAAAGCATCGGCAAAGAGATATTTGCCAAAGACTTCCTTCTCCCAGATCGAGCCGGTGATCATGATGGCGTAGAGGAAGAACGTCTTGACCACGATCGAGGCCGTTGCTGCTGCAAAGCCTTCACCTGTCATCAGGTAGCGAACGACCAGCCAGGCAGAAATCAGAAATACGACGAACTGCAGCGGGGCCAATATCGCCTGGATCATCGTCCACTTGGACGCATCGCGCCGCGCCTGCTGTTCGGGGGTGTAGAGCAACCCCTGGCGTCGGACTTGAGACTCTTGAACCAGCATTCCGCCCCTACCCTGTCTCAACGTGATCGCGTTGTTGCGGATCAACCTTGAGGCAGAGTGTATGACTGCAATCGGCAGAGTGTCAATAAAAGTTGACGTATATTTTGCTTTACATTTTCCGCCGGACGTTGAGAATTGATTAGAGGCAATTGGATCGCGCCATTAAGAAAGACTGGTGCGCTGAAAAATCATCTGCTTAACTTCGGGTGTGAACTCAAATGGACGAATATGCGCGCACCGAAACGAGTTTACGTTTTCGAGCCCAAGATGGCGCACAAGACGCAGTCAGGCTCAATGGGAGTGAAACGAAACCAGGGAGCCATCCCATGCCGGGCAGTCGTTCGCGATCCGCTGAGAGTGACAAAGATAGTCCAGACAAAAAACCTGGCGAGGTCATCGCCGAAAACCGCCGCATAGACAGGAAACCTGTCAAAAGCTCTCCTGCCACTGACTTCAAGGATATCGCTGACACCAGCGACGACCAGCTTGCGGGGCTGATCGAAAGCGAGGTCATCCCTCGACTGATGCTATCTCATCGCGCCACGGCGGACGGTTTACTCCAGGAAGAGGAGACGCCAAACCGCAGACCAGCTCCAACGATAGTGAAATTGGCAAAGATCGTCGTTAACCGCGACCTGGAAGAGGCCGTCGACTTCGTTCAAGACCTAGTGGACGATGGCGTCAGTATCGATCGCGTGTTTCTGGACGTATTGTCAGAGACCGCCCGCCACCTGGGTCGCGGCTGGGAAAATGATGAGATTGACTTCGTCGCTGTAACCATCGGCCTGTCCAGATTGCAGCAGATCGTGCACCGGCTCAGCCCGGGCGGGATCGCCAAATCATCCGGTGCAGGCTCCGGTTTCAGGGCTTTACTGCTGCCAACGCCCGGCGAACAACACACGTTCGGTCTTCTTTTGATCGAGGATGCGCTGCGACGCGCCGGCTGGGAGGTGTGGGGTGGGCACGCGATAACCAAAGGCGATCTCGACAAGATGATCTCCCAGCATAACTTCCATGTTATCGGCTTCACAGTTAGCCATAAAGCAATGCTTGACCCGCTCAAGCGCACGATCCAGGATGTGCGCCGCCAACTGGGCGGACACGGATGCTCAATTGTCGTTGGCGGACGGATCTTCAACGAAGGCCCGGATCTTCATCTTTCTGTAGGCGCGGACGGCATGGCTCGAGATGCGAGAGAAGCCGTGGGCGTTTGCGGCCGATTGGCCAATCTCGCGCAGGCGAGCAGAACCTAACTAGGGAGCGGCCCACGGCGTGCCAAAACTGATCGCTGAGATGGGCCTCGACACCGCGGTGAAATCATTCGAAGCCCCGAGCAAATCAATCGGCGACGTGAAAGCCGAATCAGCTGCACTTCTGCTGGCAGCGGCGGCTGACATTGCGCTGGTCATCGATCGCAAAGGCATCATCAAGGATTCCATGTTCCTGGGGGACGATGATACCCCCGCCGGCTTCGGTACGTGGATTGGCAAGCCGTGGATTGATACCGTCACGATTGAAAGCCGCAACAAGGTCGAAGAACTGCTGTCGAATGCGGCGCAGAAATCGAAGCCTCGCTGGCGTCAGGTGAACCACCCGATGAGCGAGGGGAGAGACCTTCCCATCCGTTATTCCGCGGTACAAATCGGCCCCCCAAACCGGTTTATTGCGATCGGCCAGGACCTGCGGCAGCAGGCCGGGTTGCAGCAACGTCTCGTTGAAGCACAAGCTTCGATGGAGCGAGAGTACGCCCGCCTACGTCACGCGGAGACCCGATACCGGGCGCTCTTCCAAGTTTCGTCTGAGGCCGTTTTGATCGTTGATGCGAACTCTCTGCGCATCGTCGAGGCCAACCCTGCGGCCACTCAACTGCTGGCCAACGGCACCAAGCGGACGACCGGGCGTTCGTTCGCAGACCTGTTCCATCCTGACAGCGCCAACACCGCTCTGGACCTTCTCGCGACAGCACAGTCCATGCCTCGGGTCGATGGCGTGGAAGTGCTATCCGCGGGCGGCAGGCGGCGCTTCGTACTGTCTGCATCTCTGTTCCGGCAGGACGACTCATCTCACTTCCTGGTGCGGCTCAGAGGCGTCACTTCGGAGTCCGAAGTGGCGCAAATTCGCAGCAAGGCCAGTGTCTTGCAGGTCGTAGAGGCCATGCCGGATGCTTTTGTCGTGGCGGATAAGGATCGCCGAATCGTAGCATCCAATCAGGCTTTCCTTGAGCTTTGCGAACTGGCTCGCGAGTCGCAGCTCAAGGGTGAACCGCTTGACCGGTGGCTTGGACGGGTCGGCGTCGATATCGACGTACTCATCGCCCACCTTCGCGAACACGGCTCGATCAAGAGGTTCACAACCGTGGTGCGAGGCGAATTCGGCGGGCAGGACGATGTCGAAGTCTCCGGCATCTATATTCCCGACAGAAACAACGCCACGATCGGCCTGACCGTTCGCAGGATGGAAAAGCGGATTGAAGCAGGGACGGCGGGAAGTCAGCAACTGCCTCGCTCAGTAGAACAACTGACCGGCCTCGTGGGCCGGGTGCCACTGAAAGAGCTTGTGCGCGAAACCACTGACATTGTGGAGCGTCTGTGCATCGAGGCCGCATTGGAGCTGACCCAGGACAACCGCGCATCGGCTGCGGAAATGCTGGGCCTCAGCCGACAAAGCTTCTACGTGAAGATGCGCCGGCACGGCCTTGGCGAACTCGGCGGTGATATCGGGGAGTGACCAGCTTCAAGCCTGTCAGGGAACAACTCGACAACAGTCGTCGTAGCAGTAGCTCCCCGACCTGACAGACAATCAAACTGAGCCCGTCGAACCGCTCCTATTTCGATTTGGATTGATCGGGCAGAACGCTCGGCTATATGTCCGGGTGGTTTGGCGAGATCAGAGCCCCGCTGGCTCCGGCTAGGTGCCTCCTAATGCTGCCAAGACCTTCGGAGCATGCGCCCGTTAAGCGGGGCCAGCACGGCCGCCTGGGGGAAGACCTTCCCTGCGCGAGAACCGGCCCCACTGGATGGCTTACAGCCGATAAATTTCCCCTCAATATTTGCGACCTACATGCTTTTGATCATCTCCGCCATGCAGTTTCCTAGAACAACAAATTCTTTTTCGTTGCTGATGCTTTTTTGGGCACCATTAAATGGCGGGACGAATTAGAAAGCCACAATCTGGGTAAAAATGCATTTTGGAAATATCCCCGGCAATACGATTTCAGAAATATACCATTTCGGCTGTGCAGGCTTTTGCTCGCTGCGCTCTTATTCCCTAGGCTGCTTCACCGCATTTTTTTGACGCCACGGCGTGTATACTTTTATTGACACTTCTTGGTGTCACTCATACGCTATCCGTGTCTAGCAATGCGAACGGGGCCAGCCCCGGCGCCCCCAAATGCGAAAGCCCGCTATGGCCTTGATTTCCCATCCCATCTCTGGAACCACGCGGCCTTCCCCGGCGGCTGTTCTGGAACTCCTCAAGCCGATCACGTGGTTTGCGCCGATGTGGGCGTACGGATGCGGGGTTGTATCCTCCGGTGTTCCGCTCGAAGGCCACTGGCTGAGCTTCTTTCTGGGGGTGGCGCTGGCGGGGCCTTTGGTGTGCGGAACGAGCCAGGCCGTCAATGACTGGTATGATCGCCACGTCGACGCGATCAACGAACCGAACAGGCCCATTCCATCCGGTCGCGTCCCCGGCAAATGGGGTCTTTACATCGGCCTCATCGTGACCGTGCTGTCCCTCGCTGTCGCTGCGAGCCTCGGGCTGTGGGCGTTTATTGCCGCCATCGTCGGCTTGGCGCTGGCCTGGGCGTATTCGGCCCCGCCGCTCCGTCTCAAGCAGGAAGGCTGGGGCGGCTGCGCGGCTGTTGCCGTGTGTTACGAGGGGCTACCGTGGTTCACTGGTGCTGCCGTGATGGCCGGAACGCTGCCCGATTGGCGCATCATCACGATTGCCGCGCTCTACAGCATCGGCGCAATCGGCATCATGACGCTCAACGACTTCAAGGCCGTCGAGGGCGACAAGCAGATGGGCATCCGCTCGCTTCCCGTCCAGCTCGGCGTGGACAACGCGGCTCGCCTGGCATGCTGGATCATGGCCGTGCCGCAGGTCTTAGTCATTGTCGCCCTGGCGGTCTGGGGTGCCCCATACCATGCAGCCGCGGTCGGGATCGTGCTGATGATCCAGGTCGAGCTGATGCGCAGACTGATGCGCGACCCCAAGGCTCTCGCCCCCTGGTACAACGCGACCGGAACGACGCTTTACGTGAGCGGTATGCTGATCTCGGCGTTCGCTTTGCGCAATTTCGTCATGGTGGCGTCATGAGAGCTGAGGGTATTGGCAACCAGGCCATGAGAGGCGCCGCGCTCAGCTGGTTCGGGATATTCAGGCTGGGCCTCGTTCAGACGGCGCTTGGATCGATCGTGGTTTTGACGACGTCGACCATGAACCGCGTCATGGTGGTTGAACTGGCGTTGCCAGCCATGTTGCCGGGAATTTTGGTTGGGCTGCACTACGCTATTCAGATGCTACGGCCGCGTTGGGGGCATGGCTCGGATGTCGGCGGTCGGCGCACGCCCTGGATCCTCGGCGGCATGGGCGCTCTCGCGCTTGGCGGAACGGGAGCCGCGCTGGCAACGGCGCTGATGGAAACGAATGTTGCGCTTGGGATTGCTGCTGCCGTTCTAGCGTTTGTCATGATCGGGGTCGGCGTCGGTGCTGCTGGAACGTCGCTTCTGGTTCTGCTGGCCAAGCGCGTTGTGCCGGAACGGCGTGCGGCTGCTGCCACCATCGTCTGGGTGATGATGATCATCGGCTTCATCATCACGGCTGCAACAGCGGGACACTATCTCGATCCGTTTTCGTCAACACGGCTGGTCGTCGTGACAGCAACGATTTGCGTGCTCGCCATGAGCCTGACGATCATTGCCCTTTGGGGTGTTGAAGGTCAGATCCAAACTGTGGCTACTGCAAATGCGAGGGATAATCGTGCAGCAGGCAATGAACCGGCCAAGCCGACATTCCTTGAAGCCCTGAAAGAGGTTTGGTCCGAACACGAGGCCCGCCAGTTCACGATCTTCGTATTTGTTTCGATGTTCGCCTATAGCGCGCAGGACTTGATCCTGGAGCCGTTCGCGGGATCGATCTTCGGCTTTACGCCCGGCGAATCCACGAAACTCGCCGGCACGCAGCACAGCGGTGTGCTCGCCGGGATGGTGCTGATCGCGCTGATCGCGAGCTGGGCCAAGACCGGGCCGCTGGCATCCTTGCGCATGTGGACGGTCACGGGTTGTTTTGCGTCGGCGGCAGCGCTCGCCAGCCTTTCGGTCGCCGGGCAATTCGGACCGGCCTACCCGCTTTCCGCTTCGGTGTTTCTCCTGGGGCTTGCCAACGGTGCGTTTGCGGTTGCCGC